>DBME01000414.1 GCA_002298155.1 Holophagaceae bacterium UBA706
GGAGCCGAGGATCGCCGGGGAAAGATTAAAGATAGTTAGAGCATTCCTTTTTCACGCATCCAGTCGTCGTTGAAGATGGTGCTCAAGTACCGGGAGGCGCTGTCGGGGAAGAGGATGGCGACCCTCGCATCGGGCGCCAGGGTCGGGGCGATGCGGCGCAGGGCCGCGATGACGGCGCCGCTGGAGCCGCCCACCAGGAGGCCTTCGGTGCGCGCCAGTTCCCGCGCGGTGAGGAAGGCTTCCTTGTCCGTGACCTGGACCATCTCGTCGATGACCGAGAAATCCGCACAGCCGATGATGAACTCGTCGCCCAGCCCTTCCAGCAGGTAGGGGGAGGCGGAACCCGCCTCGCCGGTGCGGAAGAAGGGGGTGAACACGGAACCCACCACGTCCACGGCCACGATCTTCACGGCCGGGTTGCGCTCCTTGAGGTAGCGGCCGACGCCGCCGATGGTGCCGCCGGTGCCCATGCCCGCGATGAAGACGTCGATCTTCCCGTCCATCTGCTCCCACACTTCGGGACCGGTGCCCAGGTAGTGGGCTTGGTTGTTCTCCCGGTTGTTGTGCTGGTCGGGGAAGTAGCAGTCCGGGGTCTCCCGGGCCAGGCGGGGGGTGATGTTGTTGTAGCTGTCCGGATGTTCCGGCGGCAGGCTCGTGTCCACCTTCACCACGTCCACGCCCAGGGCGGTGAGCTGGTCCAGCTTCTCCTTGCTGGTGCGGTCACGCACCACGGCCTTGAGGCGATAGCCCTTCTGGATGGCGGTGAGGGCCAGGCCCATGGCGGTGTTGCCCGAGGAGTTCTCCAGGATCACGTCGCCGGGATGCAGGCGCCCGTCCTTCTCGGCCTGCTCCACCAGGTACTTGGCGATGCGGTCCTTGCTGCTCCCCATGGGGTTGAGGTACTCCAGCTTGACCCACACCGGGAAGGGCATCCCTTCGGTGATCCGCCGGAGACGCACCAGGGGCGTGTTGCCCACCACGTCGAGGATGCTGTCGTAGACGCGCTTGTCACGCATCGGCGCGGATCTCCGCCACGAGCTCGATCTCCACCTTGGCGCCCTTGGGCAGGGCCGCAACCTGCACCGTGCTGCGGGCGGGCTTGGCGCCGCCCAGGAGACGCTCGTACACGGCGTTGAAGGCGGCGAACTCGCCCAGGTCCGTGAGGAAGACCGTGGTCTTGACCACGCGGTCCCAGCCCGTGCCGGCCTCGGCCAGCACCGCGCTCAGGTTCTGGATGACCTGCTCGGTCTGCGCCTCGATGGACCCGGTGACCATCTCCATCGTCGCGGGGATCAGGGGGATCTGGCCGGCGGTGAAGAGCAGGTTGCCGGTGACCTTGGCCTGGGAGTAGGGTCCGATGGCGCCCGGAGCGCCGGGGGTGTTGATGGTCTTCATGGTGGCTCCTGGAAGGGGGTCAGCCTTTGCCCCACCGGCGTTTCTTGTTGTGGCGCCAAGGCTTCGCGTTGGTCGGGGAGGGGATGGGGGATTCGAAGGGGGATGCCACGGGATCGGCGGGGGCCTCGGACGCGGCCGTCTCCGGCTCGTCCATGTTGCCCACGCCCTCTTCGATCTGGATCTGCACCACCTGCGCCGTGCGGTGCATGAGGGCCGCGAGGCAGAGGCTCGCCTCGATGCGGGCGTGGGGCAGGGGCCCCAGCTGGATGAAGACGGAGGGATCGGAGGGGATGGCCCGGGGAAGCGGCACTTCGGGGATGGGCACCGGAGGCGTGTCGTAGGCCTCCTCCGACATGCGCAGCCAGGGCTCGGCGATCTCGTTGCGCCGGGGCAGCAGGTCCATCACCGAGACGACCTTCTTGGGCCGTCCGCGCTTGCGGGGCGGGGGCGGCTCCGCGCTGGAGCTGTCCATGCGGGCCTGGAGGGCCTCCAGGACGTTCTCCCGGGTGCGGCCCCGCAGGTCGAAGAGGAGCCAGGGATCCCGGTCCAGGGCCTCGGCCATGATGTAGCACACCGCGGCGACGTGCTTGCAGGGGTTGGCCCAGTCGGGGCAGTCGCAGTGGGTCTGGAGCTCCTTGGGAACCCGGGGGTAGAGGCTCGCGCCGGCTTCCCGGAAGGTCTCGTCCAGCCCCTGGGGCATTTCGCCCGCGAGGAGGGAGGCCACGAACCGGCTCTCGGCGTAGATGCGCTCCAGGGAGCTTTCCCACTGGGGGCCGGAGAGGGCGGGAAGGCCCAGGGTCACGTTGTAGGTCTTGCGGCCGTGCACCTTCGCCTGGATCTCGCCGGGGCTCACGGTGAAGTGGCTCACCGCGCCCTCCTCGGCGTACTTCTTGCCGCGGGGAAGGCGGTTCTCGAAGTCGTCGCCCAGCTGTTCCAGGGCCCGGATCCAGAGGCGGCCCCACCAGGTGGTGCCGAAACGTTCGCTCATCTGGCTCACGAGATCACCCCCTTCCGCAGGGCGGTCTTGGGCTTGCGCTTGACGGCCGCGCGGGCCTTGGCCGGCAGGGCGTCGTCGACGTCATCCACGGGGGCATCCTCTTCGGAAACGGGAACAGCGGGGGCCGGGACGGGATGGTGGCCGTTCCCGGCCTCCTCCTCGCCCATGATGTCCGCGTCGGCCTCCAGCACCACCAGGCGCCGCAGGGCGTCGTCGTCCAGCTCCGTGAGCCAGCCTTCGCCGGTGCCCACGACCCGGTCGGCCAGGTCGCGCTTGGATTCGAGCATGCCGTCGATCTTCTCCTCCAGGGTGCCCATGGTGATGAACTTGTGCACCTGGACGTTGTGGGTCTGGCCGATGCGGTAGGTCCGGTCCGTGGCCTGGTCCTCCACCGCCGGGTTCCACCAGCGGTCGAAGTGGAAGACATGGGTGGCCGCGGTGAGGTTGAGGCCCACGCCGCCGGCCTTGAGGGAGAGGATCATGACGCTGGCCGAATCCGCGTCCTCCTGGAAGCTTCGCACCATCTCGTCCCGCTGTTCGCGGGTGGAGCCGCCGTGGAGGAAGGGCGGTTCGAAGCCGAAGACGTCGTTGAGGTGGATCTGCAGACGGTCGCCCATCTCCTTGAACTGGGTGAAGACGAGGGCCTTCTCGCCGCTCTCCAGCACCTCCTCCAGCATGTCCGTGAGGCGTTCCAGCTTGCCGCTGCGGCCCTTGTAGGGGCCGACCTGCTTGAGGAACTGGGAGGGGTGGTTGCAGATCTGCTTGAGGTGGGTGAGCAGGGCGAGGATGCGGCCCCGGCGCTCGATGCCCTTGGCGGCCGCGAGATCCTGGTCCATCTGCTCCACGCGGGCCTGGTAGAGGGCGGCCTGTTCGCGGGTGAGCTGGGTGTAGACCTTCATCTCCTGCTTGTCCGGGAGATCCTGGATGATGGACCGGTCGGTCTTGAGGCGCCGGAGGATGAAGGGGCCCACGCGCTGGCGCAGTTCCTGGGCGGCGTCGGCGTCGCGGTACTTCTCGATGGGGGAGGCGAACTGCTCCTTGAACCGGGATTCGCTGCCGAAGTAGCCGGGCAGGGCGAAGGCCAGGATCGACCAAAGCTCCAGGAGGCGGTTCTCGATGGGCGTGCCGGTGAGGGCCAGCTTGAAGGGCGCCCGGAGCTTGCGCACGGCCTTGGCCTGGTAGGAGCCGGCGTTCTTGATGGCCTGGGCCTCGTCCACGACCACCATGGACCAGGCGCGCGCCCCGAAGACCTCCTCCTCGCGGCGGATGACGCCGTAGGTGGTGAGGACGATGGTGTGCGGCTTGAAGACCTTGGGCAGGCGGTCCCGGTTGTTGCCGTGGTGCACGAAGAACGGCAGGGTGGGCGCGAACTTGGCGATCTCATGCTCCCAGTTGCCCAGGAGGGACGTGGGGCAGATGAGCAGGGTGGGGTTGCCCACGTTGGGGTCCTGCTGCTGGCGGTACAGGAGCAGGGCGAGCACCTCGATGGTCTTGCCCAGGCCCATGTCGTCGGCCAGGATGCCGCCCAGACCGAGGCGGGACAGCCCTTCCAGCCAGGCCAGGCCCCGGAGCTGGTAGGGGCGCAGCTGGCCCTTGAAGGCCGCGGGCTGGGTGATGGGCTTGTCGGGAAGGACCTTGAGGTCCTCCAGGGCCGCGCCGAAATCGCCGGCCACTTCCACTTCGATGGCTTCGGAGACGCCCGGGATGTGGGCGCTGCCGGTGAGGGCGGCGGCCAGGGCCTCGCCCCGGCTCATGCTTTCGAAGCCCGCGCCGCGGCTGGCCTGGATCACCTGGGTGATCTGCTTGAGGGTCTCGGGGTCCAGGGCCACCCACTTGCCCTTCCAGGCCACCAGCGGATGCTTGAGGCTCGCCATCTGGGCGAAGTCCTGCAGGTCGAGGGTGTCGTCGCCGAGCATGAGGGACCAGTCGGCGGAGACGGAGCCGTCGAGGCCGTCCTGGTGGTTGCCGGAGGCGTCGGGGGTCTCCTCGAGCCTGCGCGCGCCCAGCTTCACCTTGGCGCGGAGCCGGCGGGCCCCGCCGAACTCGGCCAGGGTTTCGGGGATGTGCACGAGGAAGCCCGCCTCCTTCAGCTGGGCCGCGCCCCGCGTGAGGAACTGCCAGGCTTCGGTGGGGAGCAGGGGAAGGTCCTCGGGCTGCTTGCCGGAGAGGGCTCCCTGCAGGGGCGGGAAGAACGGCACGGCGCGCGCGAGCCCGCGCAGGAGCACTTTGCGGGCTTCCAGCACCTCGGGCTCGGTGGAGGGCTCCCAGAGGCGGGAGACGGGGATGTAGTCGCCCTCCTGGGTTTCGAGGCCCACGCGGAGGATCCAGCCCTCCTCGGAAAGCCGGTCGGCTTCCTGGATGGCATCCTTGCCGGGGGGCACGGGGGGCGCCTCGAGCTTGAGGCTGGGGCGGATCCACTGGACGCGGGCGCCTTCGCTCCACTGCTCGAGCTGCTCGCCCAGGGTGCGTTCGGTGACGCCGATGGTGGGGAACTCGTTCATGGGGTGGCTCAGGGCCACCATCAGGCGCTCGTCCCAGGGCAGGCGGTCCCGCTTGTGGCCCCGCAGGCGGTGGATCAGGCCCAGGCGGGGATCCTCGCCCTGGCGCAGGGAACCCGCCACGAAGCGCACGAGGAAGTCCGCGCCGTCCTCCAGGAAGGCCCGCAGCACGAAGGCCGCGGCCGGGGGCTGGGCGAGGTCGTCGTCCACCTCCTCGGTGTCCAGGGTTCCCAGGGAGAGGCCCTTGGTGAAGATCCAGCCGTCGTCCTCGGGGAAGGCCAGCACGGAGGGGGGCATGGCTTTGAGAAGTTCATCAAGGAATTGGCGGTCGGCGGGGCTGGTGAGGCTGATGCCCCAGGTGGCCCGCCAGGGGTTGCCCCGGGTGTCCAGCTGGGGGAGCAGGGCGCCGCGCAGGACCAGGGACTGGAGGAGGCGCAGGGCCGAGGCCCAGAAGGCGAGGCTGCCGCCCACCTTTTCGGGGTCGGTGGCCATGGAGGCCAGCCAGGGCAGGGCCCGCTGCCAGCGCAGGGGCACCGTGTGGGTCTCCACCAGGCTGGAATCGGGCAGGAAGAGACGGGCCCGGGCCGGGGTCAGGCGGTCGCGGCCATGAAGGTTCCCGGGAAGGGTCCGGAGGGTGCGCTGCCAGTCCTGGCTGGAGCCCTCGCCCGGCAAACAGAGGAGAAAACCCCGGTCCAGAGGACGATACTGGAGGATGGGCCGGGTCATTAAGTTAACCTCTTTATGGGAGTCACATTATGAAAATCGGCTTTGCTAGCGATCATGCAGGTTATGACCTCAAGGAGCGCCTGAAGGCGTGGGCCATTGCCCAGGGACACGAGGCGGTGGACTTTGGAACCGATGGCCATGCCTCAGTGGATTATCCGGATTTCGCGCACCGGGCTGCGGAAGGAATGAACAGGTGGGAACGCCTAGTATTGGTTTGCGGCTCCGGCATCGGCATCAGCATTGCAGCCAACCGCCACAAGGGACTCCGCTGCGCTCTGGTGACCTCACCCGAGCACGCCAGGTTGGCCAGGATGCACAACGACGCAAACGCCATCGCTTTCGGCCAGCGGCTGACGGATCCGCTTCTAGCTGAATCTTACCTCAAAACCTTTCTGGAAACCCCCTTTGAAGGCGGAAGGCACGAATTTCGGGTGAAAAAGATCGAGACGGGGGTCTAGACCGATGAGAATGCCTGATGAATCAAGGGTTTTGTCCATCGAAACCGGGGTCCAGCTGCACGCCGAAGGCTCCTGCCTGATCCGGGTGGGGAATACCCATGTCCTCTGCTCCGCCAGCCTCGAAGACCGCGTGCCCGACTGGATGCGGGGCAAGGGACGCGGCTGGGTGACGTGCGAATACGANNTGCTGCCCCGCAGCACCCACACGCGCAATGCCCGCGAGGCCGCCAAGGGGCGCCAGCAGGGCCGGACGGTGGAGATCCAGCGGCTCATCGGACGGAGCCTGCGCCAGGCCGTGGACCTCACGGCCCTGGGCGAGCTGCAGCTGACGCTGGACTGCGACGTGGTCAACGCCGACGGCGGCACTCGCTGCGCCTCCATCACCGGGGCGTGGGTGGCCCTGGCCCTCGCGCTGAAGGCGCGCGGGCTGCTCGGAGCCCTGGCGTGCCAGGTGGCCGCGGTGAGCGTGGGGATCCTCGAAGGCCGGCCCGAGCTCCGCCAGGGGCTCATCCTCGACCTGGAATACGAGGAGGACCACCGCGCCGCCGTGGACTGCAACCTGGTGGCCTCGCGGCCGATGGCCGGAAGCCGTGAACTCTCCGTGGTCGAATTCCAGTCCACCGGCGAAGGCCGCAGCTTCAGCCGCCGGGAGGCCACGGACCTGCTGGACCTGGGGCTTCTGGGCTGCGAATCCCTCATGGAGGCCCAGCTCAAGGCGACCGGCCTGGGATGAAGGCACCGTCCGCGTTCATCCTTCCGCTCCTGGCCCCGGCGCTCGCGCTGGCGCAGGGCGCGACCTTCCAGGTGAAGGTCGTGCCGCCGGACATGGTCTTCACCTTCACGCCGAAGGTGGAGTTGCCCGGGCGCCCCAAGCTCGCCCTGGCCTTGAGCGGAGGCGGCGCGCGCGGCGTGGCCCACATCGGCGTCTTCCAGCGCATGGAGGAGGTCGGCCTGCCCATCGACAGCGTCACCGGCACCAGCGCGGGCGCGCTCATGGGCGCGCTCATGGCCGGCGGCTTCTCGGGGCGCGAGATCGAGGAGCTGTTCACGCGGGTCGATTTCAACCGCTCCTTCCTGGACCCTCTGGGCCGGACCCTGGGCAGGACGCTCCAGGAGGACGAGTCGGAGAACGGGACCCTCATGTCCCTGCGGCTGGAGGCGGGTGTGCCGTCCTTCGCCCTGGCCCTGCGTGAAGGCGTCGAGATCCGCAAGACGCTGGAGGGGCTCATGGCCCGCGGGGCCTACTTCTCCGCCGGCAGCTTCGACGGGATGAAGTACCCGCTGCGCATCGTGGCCACCAACCTGGAGACGGGACACGGCAGGGTCTTCGACCGGGGGGATCTGGTCGAGGTGCTCCGGGCGTCCATGGCGGTGCCGGGGGCCTTCCGCCCCGTGGTCATCGACGGGCAGCCCTACGTGGACGGCGCCCTGGTCGAGAACCTGCCGGTGTTCATCGCCAAGGAGAACTTCCATCCCGACGTGACCGTCGCGGTGGACGTGAGCATGCCGTTCCAGAAGGCCACCGTCTCGAACTTCTTCTCCCTGGCGGCCCGGAGCCTGGACCTGGTGGTGGAGCGCCGCCAGTGGGAGAGTCGGGCCGCGGCTACGGTGGTGGTGAGGCCGGAGCTGCGCACCACGGACTTCCTCGAATACGGCAAGGAGCTCTCCTCCATGATCCAGGCCGGCAGGGCGGCCTTCGATGCCAAGCTGCCCGCACTGCGCGAGGCCATGCTGGGCAAGGTGGCCGAGAACGACCGGGTGCCTGCGCGCAGGGTCGAAGTCAACTGCGTGCGGCCGCTGGAGGAGCGAGCAACGGCGCTCATCGCGCGGATCCTGCCGCCGGGCAAGGAGATCACCCGCCAGGACGTGCTGGTGGTCCTCCAGCAGCTGATGCTCCACGGCTGGGCCAAGGACGCGCGGGCCTCGGTGGATGGGGAGGTGCTCCGCATCGACGTGACCCCCTTCAGCCGGATCCGCACCGTCTCCATCCAGGGCTCGGAGCGCCTGGTCAAGCGCCTCGAAGGGGAGGCCCGGGCCCGGTTCGCACCCGGAGACGCGTTCAATCCCGAGGACTTCGGAACCTTCCTGAGCGGGTTCGTGCACCACCTGGTCAGCGAAGGCACGCCCCTGGTGGACGTGCGGGGATCGAACTTCGACGACGCCACGGGTGAGCTCTTCTTCCTGGTGCGGGAGCCTCGCATCCGCGACATCCGGATCAAGGACGCGCGGGGCGAGTACGAATCCGCCTACCTGAGCCGCATCCTCGCCAAGGAACGCGGCGACATCGTCCACACCGCCCGCCTGCGCAACAGCCTCGACCTCGCCGAGCGCCGCCTGCACCTCTCGGAGCTGCGTGCCCAGGTCAAGCCTGCGCCGGGCACGGAGGACGCGGACCTCGAGCTGGTTCCGGTGCATCATCGGGCCATGGCGGTGGACCTGAGTCTGGGGTTCGAATCGCGCCTGGGCACCTCCACGGGCCTCACGTACCGCACCGAGAACTTCGGCGGCTTCGGGGTCGAGGGCGTGCTTTCCGCCGCGCGCAACCGGCTCCAGCAGCAGGGCTCCATCGCCCTTCAGGGGCCCGTGTTCACGCAGTTCCCGGGTTTCGCCATGGAGTTCTGGGCCTCGTCCTTCCGCCAGCGAATGGACCGGCCCCTGCTCTTCGCCGCGACGGAATTCCCCGACGGCGGGGACGGCGGGGTGATCACGACGCAGGATCTGGGCGCCGGGGGCTACGTGCGCTGCGGCAACCTGGGGCAGGGCAAGATCGAACTGGCCGGAACCTGGCGCGAGGCGGCCTACGCCGGCGCCGGGCCGCGGATCCTCCGCCACGAACGCACCGCGGAACTTTCCATCGAATGGGACAACTTCGACCGCCACACCTTCCCCCGGGAAGGCCTGCTCCTGCGGGGGCGCTACGGCGTCGGCGAGTCCCTGCCCGGCCTGGAACCCCACGGCACCTTCCGCTTCGGCTACATGCGGACCCGGGGCATCACCACCTTCGGTTCGAGCCGCGCCGACGCCAACCTCGGCCTGGATCTGGACCTGGAATGGGGCTACGGCAACGCGCTACCGGTGGACCGATACTGGAACCTGGGCGGCCCCTCCTTCCTGGTGGGTTCCCAGGCCCTCAGCCTCCAGGCGCCGGACTTCGCCGTGGCGCGCTTCGGCATTCCGCTGAGGGTGGCCGGTCCCCTGGGGCTCTCCTTCCAGGTGGTGCCCAGGGTGGACTACGCCGTGGTCGGCGCAACGGGCGCCGAGATGTTCCGCAATCCCCGCGCCCTGGGCACGGGGCTCGTGGTGCGCACGATCTTCGCCCGGTTCTACGTGGAGCTGGCCTACGGCTTCCTCAGGACGTACCAGCCCGGAACCGGCTGGTCCTCGGCCACCGGCTCCTTCAACGCCCTGATCGGGACCCAGCCCTTCGACTTCTGGAAACGCTGATGGGCACCGGCAGGACCTTCGCCTCCATCCTCCTGCGGGAACAGGGGGCCTACCTGGGGCGGAGCCGGAGCGGCTGGGCTCCGCACCTGGAGGCCATCCGGAGCTTCCTGGGCGAGGGCCTGGCGGAGGGGCCCGGGCCCGCCCTGATCCTGGGCGCCGGTTCGGGCCTGGAAGTGCCCTGGGCGCTCGCTCCCCCGGGCACCGTGGGCTGGGATGCGGACCCGTTGAGCCGCGCGAGGACCTGCCTGCGTCACCGCATCTGGCCGCCCTGGGTCTTCGAGGACCTCACGGGCGGCATGCGGGACTTGTGGGAAACGGCCCAGCGCACGGTGCGCCAGCCGTGGTCGGGAAGGGTGCGGGCCACCCGGGCCACGTCCCGGCGGCTGGCCGGACTGGTGCGTTCGCTGGATCCGGTGGCGGCGCCCCTGGAGGCCTGGCTCGGCGCGCACCGCCCCGGACTCATCCTCTCCGCCAACGTCATGGGCCAGTTCGGCGTTCTGGCACAGCGCACCGTGGAGAAGGCCTTCCGGGGATCCTCGCCCTGGTCCGCCGAGGAGGAGGATCCCCTGGACGAGGCCCTGCGGGAATGGACAGCACGGGCGGTGGAGGCCCACCTGCGGGTGCTCGGCGCCACCGGGGCCGAGCTGTTGCTGGTGCACGACCGGGGGGTCATCTTCGGCGACGTCCGGGTCACCCTGGGTCCCCTCCGGGAGCCCTGGACGGCTCAGCTGGAGGCCGCGGGGGTCCTGGAGGCCGACGATCCCCTGGGCGGCGTGGACGTGGCCGGGTTCTTCCGGGAGCGGGAGATCGCCTGCCACCGCCGGTGGCTGTGGCGGGTCGCCCCGGGCCAGACCCACGTGATGGAGGCGCTCCGGGTCCGGGGTCGGGCACTCCGGAATCCCGCGTGATCCCGGAGCCGGGGCCGGACTTCCGTCACCACATTCCCGTCCGGCTGGTTCGGCGGGGCATTCCTGCGTCATAATCCAGGTTCGGGTTGTTTTTATTGGGGCCATATGGCTGATTTCCGTCGTCTTCTTCTGGGTCGCCGTCTGGCTAGCGACGAGACCCACGCCACCAAGATCAGCAATCCGATCGCCCTCGCGGTTTTCTCCTCGGACGCGCTCTCCTCGGTGGCGTACGCCACGCAGGAGATCATGGCTTCGCTGTCCACGGCCGTCGGCCATGGCGCGGGCGTGGTGGTGGCCGGAACCGCGGCCGCGGCGGTGTTCGGCATGGCGGTGCCCGTGGCCATCGGCATCACCCTGCTGCTGTTGATCCTCGCCTTCAGCTACCGCCAGACGATCCTGGAATACCCGGGCGGCGGCGGCGCCTACATCGTGGCCAAGGAGAACCTCGGCGAGACCGCGGCCCAGACCGCGGGAGCCTCGCTGCTGGTGGACTACATCCTGACGGTGGCCGTGTCCGTGTCCTCGGGCATCGCCGCCATCACCGCGGCCGTGCCGGCACTGCAGGGCTACAACGTCTCCCTCACGCTCCTGGCCATCGCCTTCATCGCCACCGCCAACCTCCGGGGCGTCAAGGAGAGCGGCGCCCTGTTCTCCATCCCGACCTACGGCTTCCTCATCTCCATCCTGGGCATGATCGCCATCGGCTTCGTGCGCTGGGCCGCGGGCGCGGGCCCGGCGGTGGACCACGCCCTGACGCCTTCGCCCGAGCAGATCCAGGCTGCCGCCCACCAGGCGCCCCATCTGGCGGGTCTGGCCCTGGTGTGGGTCTTCATGCGCGCCTATTCCGCGGGCTGCACGGCCCTCACCGGCGTGGAGGCCATCTCCAACGGCGTGCCCGTCTTCAAGGATCCCCCCGGCAAGAACGCGGCCAAGACGATGATCTGGATGGTCTTCCTGCTGGGCACCATGTTCCTGGGCATCACGCTCCTGAGCCACCATTTCAACGTCATCTACCGCCACAGCCTGGACCCGACGCTGGTGCAGGAGACCCTCCTGTCCAACCTCTCACGCCAGGTGCTGGGCGTGAACGGCGTGCTCGTGAACATGCCGGGCAAGGTCTACTACTACGTCGTCCAGGGGTTCACCTTCGCCATCCTGGTGGTGGCCGCCAACACGGCCTACGCCGACTTCCCGCGCCTCGCGGCCCTGCAGGCCAAGGACGGGTTCCTGCCCAACCAGTTCACCAGCATGGGCGACCGGCTGGTCTTCTCCAACGGCATCTTCATCCTCTCCGTGCTGGCCGGGGTCCTCGTCCTGGTGTTCCACGCCAACACCGACATGCTGCTGCCCCTCTACGCCCTGGGCGTCTTCCTGGGGTTCAGCATCAGCCAGACCGGCATGGTGATGCACTGGTACCGCAAGAAGGGACCCCACTGGAAGATCAAGATGGCGATCAACGGCGTGGGCGCCTGCGCCGCCTCCGTGGTCATGCTCGACATCGCCATCACGAAGTTCATGGGCGGCGCCTGGATCGTGGCGGCTCTCGTGCCCATCCTCGTGGCGACCTTCTTCAACATCCACCGCCACTACATCCGCGTGAAATCCACGCTCGCCGCCAGCCGCACCGATGCCTTCCTGTCCAGCAAGCATCACGCGATCGTGCTGGTTTCGGGGCTCCACGCCGGCGTCGTGCAGGCCCTGGCCTACGGCCGCCTCATCAGCGGCAACCGCGTGGAGGCTCTGACCGTGGACCTGGGTTCCGACGGCTTCCACGAGAGCAAGGCCATCCAGAAGCTGCGCGCGGACTGGGCATACTACGGCATGGGCGTGCCCTTGCGCAGCGTGCCCAGCCCCTACCGCAAGGTGGTCGAACCCATCCTCGAGGAGGTGGACCGCTTCCGCCTGGCCGAACCCGAGGTGTGCCTCACCATCATCCTGCCGGAGTTCGTCACCTCGAAGTGGTGGCAGCGGGTCCTGCACAACCAGATGGCGTTCCGCATCAAGGCGGCGCTGATGCTCAAGCCCGGGGTGATCGTCACGTCGGTCCGGATGCACCTGCCCGACTGATCAGTCCCGCCAGCACATGAAGCGCGGCGCGGGGGCGGCCTTGGCCGCTTCCGCCACGCGGGCCTTGTCAAGGCCCCGCAGGAAGCCCGGGTTGCCCACCCAGACCTTGTTGAAATGGAACGTGTGCATTTCGTCGAGGGCCTCTTCGGCGTCCCAGCCCTGGACCACCATGCGGTAGACGGCGGCGTTGTAGCCCGTGCGGTCCCGCCCCTGGGCGCAGTGGATGAACACGGGCCAGTTGGCGGGGTCGTTCATGATCTTCAGGAAGGCCGCCACGTGCGCCTCGGTGGGGCTGAAGGCGAAGGACGGTATGCGGAGGTACTTGAGGCCGGTGCCGCGCAGAAGCTCCAGGTCGTCGTGGTCGTGCCGGAAGCTCACGACGGTCTTCGCCCCCATCTTCTCCAGGTTCCGGAAGCCTTCGGCGGTGGGCTGGGCGCCACGCCACAGGGCCTGGTCCACCCGGGCGAAATTCTCCACGCCCGGCACGCAGTCGTCGCAGGGGGTGACGGCGGCGTGGTGGGGCCCGTCCGCGCCCATGGGCTGCGCCGAAGCCAGGGCGAGCGCCCCGAGGAGGAGCCAGGTTCCATGCTTCATCGCATCCTCGCGTAGGGCATCTGCAGGATCTCCTGGCCGGAAAGCAGCTCCGCCAGGGTCCGATGGTCCGGCGTGAGGACCATGCAGAAGAACGAAATGGGGAAGGCGCCCGCGGAGACGAGGTACAGCAGGGAGAAGGCCATCCTCCGCTCCGGCTGGTCCGTATCCACGGCCAGGCGCAGGAGGCCCATCATGGGCGACTGGCCCACCAGCACGAGGGGCACCATGAGGAAGGCCCAGGCCACCGTGGCGTGCACCGGCAGCAGGTAGGGCCAGAATTCCGCGTAGACCCTTGAAGGGCCGGCGCCGCAGGCGAGGCAGGCCACCAGCGTCAGGAAGGCGTTGATGCCGACCAGGGCGAGGAACTCGGCGCCCTCCATCTTCACGACCGGCCAGAAGGAATCCAGGAGATCGCCGTCGGCCGCCGGGGGCGCCTTGTCCTCCATGTCCAGGGCGGGCAGCGGGCCCTCGTCCTGGAGGGCCTCCATGGGTTCGAGGATCGTCAGGGGCTCCACGCGGCCCAGGGCCGGCGCGGAGATGCCCACCTTCTCCTCCCGAGGGGCGGGGGCGGCGTGGAGGGCGCTGGCCTGGAAGAGGAGGGGCCTGGGCAACGCCCGGCGAGGAAGGGCCAGACCGCACACCGGGCACTCCATGGCCAGGGGCGTCAGGCGGGTGTGGCAGCTCGGGCAGGGGGGGCGGTTCACGTGATCAGCCCAGGAGGGGGATCCAGTTGGCCCGGTCACCCTTGGGCATGGCCTGGATCTCCTCGAGCAGCTTGAGCCGGGCCGCCCAGGTCTTGTCCTGGGGGAACATGGCGCGCCCCTGGAGGAGGAGGTCCCGGGCTTCGGTGAAGTGCTCCTTGGCGGCGTTGGCCTGCGCGAGGGCGAGGTAGACGGTGCGGGCCTTGGCCTTGAGCTCGGGGTCGTCGGGGCTCTTCCTCAGCTGGTCGCCGATGGTGTTGCGGGCGGATTCCAGGTCGCCGGACTTGAGGCTCTGGTCGAAATCCGCGCCGGAGCCCACGGGGGGCGTCTCGGCCATCCTGGCCCGGGCACGTTCGAGGAGCTGCGCGGCCGCGCCGTCGCCGGGGTCGAGGCGCACGCATTCCTGGGCGCGGTAATAGGCCGTCAAGGGATCGTCGGCAAGCGCCTTGGAGGCTTCGGCCCGGATCTCCTGGGCCGTCTCCGCGATGACGACGATCTGCGACCGCCGGGCGATGGGGGCCATGGCGTCGGCCTTCATGGCGGCGACCTTCTCCTTCAGCGCCACGTCGCGCTGGTGGGCGCGGAGCAGCAACAGCATGAGTGCCGCAAGGAACAGCGCGCCGCCGGCGATGGCGAGGTTCGCGGGCTTGTTGAACCAGGGGGGCAGGTTGAGGTTGCCGAAGACCGCCGGCAGCTTGAGGCCGCTGCGCACCGGGGGCCGGGTCTGCACGGCCCGGGGCTGGACCACCGGCGCCGGGGCCGGGGCGGGCGCCGCGGGCGGGGGGGCCATGATGATGGCCGTGGCCTCCTCCTCGCGGGCCTGGAGGACGGCCCGGGCCTGCTGGTAGCCCTGCAGGACGCGGGGATCCAGGGACCCCGTCTCCATGAGGCGCTGGAAGGCATAGGCGGCTTCATCGAACTTCTGGTTCCGCAGGAGGTGTTCAGCGGCGAGGATCCGGGGCTCCTGGGAATCCTGGGCGGGCTGGGGCGGAGCCTGGGGCGCGGCCATGGGGATGGGCGCTGGCGAGGCTGCGGCCGGCTCCATGCGCTGGGGGGCGCGGGAGGGGGGAGCCTGCTCCCGGTCCCTGCGGGCCATCTCCAGGTAGCCCAGGGCGTCGCGGTGGCCGGGTTCCAGGGCGAGGGCCTGCTGCCACTTGTCCATGGCCTCTTCGACCATGCCCATGTCGTAGATCTGGACGCCTTCGCGCACGAGGATGTCCGCGCGGGCTCCATCCTCGTCCCGGTGGACGGGACGGGGGGGCTCGGGCTGGGGAGCCGCTTGGGGCCGGGGCGCCGGCGCCTCTCCGGGCACCAGGGGCGGCAGCCCGAGGTCCTTGCGGGCGTCGTTGGCATAGGCGATGGCCAGGGCGTGGCCGGGCTCGATGGCGAGGATCCGCTCCCACTTCAGGAGGGCGTCCTCGGTCTGTCCCATGTCGAACAGGGTGCAGCCGTCCCGGAGGAACTTCTCGATCTCGTCCTCGACCGGCGCGGGGGCCGGGGCGGGCGGGGCCGCGGGTTCCGGCTCCGGTTCAGGCGGCGGGTTGTCGGCCTCCAGCTTGCGCCGGGCGCCGTCGATGTAGCCCCGCGCCAGCGCGTTGTCCGGATCCTGGTGGAGGGCCATCTCCCAGGTGGAAATGGCCTTGGCGATGAGTCCGGCGTCGTAGAGCGCGCATCCCGCATCCAGGAGGCCGTTGAGCTCGGGGGAGGGGGGCGTAAGGGTGTGGCGGTCGCCATCCTGGGGCGGCGCCGGGGCAGGGGGTTCCGGCGCCGGCACGGGGGCCTGGAGGCCGTCCTGGGTCGCCCTGGCGTCGAAGTGGGCCTTGACCTTGTAGAGGCCCGCCCGGGCCGTCTCGTTGGCGGGATCGCGCTTGAGGATCGCCTGCCAGATCTGGCCCGCCTTCACGACATCCCCGGCCTCGAACAAGGCCTGGGCCTGGCTGTGGTAGGGTGCGAACGGATCGGCCATGGTCATTCCAGCCCGATGGCGTTGGTGTCCCGCACCAGGAGCATGAAGGAGCTGCGGCCGCAGGAGAACTCCTGGCGGTCCGCGAGCTTCGTGGAATCGGCGATCTGGCTGGAGCCGACGAAGGTGCCGTTGGTGGAGCCCAGGTCGGTGATCCACGCGGTGCCGTCGGGGTGGATCTCCACCTGCGCGTGGCGCCGGGAGATCTCGGGGTCGTTGATGACCACGTCGCCCTCCTCGCGCCCGATGATCGTGATGGGCGTCTCGAGGACCTTGACGGTGGAGGCCAGGGGCCCCGACAGGAAGGCCAGGCTGAAGCGCAGCCCGGGCGGCATGCCGTCGTTCTTGAGGTTGGTCATGGCGAGCATGGCGTCCCGGCCCTTGCGGCGGCTGGTCTCCGTGGCCTTCATGGGAGGCTCCGGGGGCGCCGGCGGGGGGGGGGGCAGGGGGGG
>DBME01000434.1 GCA_002298155.1 Holophagaceae bacterium UBA706
GGGTCAAGGCCTGACCCTGACCTGTTCCGCCGGCCCCGCCCGCCTTTCACGAGGCGCGCGGGGCCGGACCGTTCAGGGGGCGGGGACCGGCCTGCCCGCGGCGACCCAGGCGTAGAGGATCAGCTGCGCCGTGCGCTGCCCGGCCCGGGCCAGCTGTTCCCGGGCCACGGGGCCCTGGCGGCGGGTGAAGAGGAGCCAGTAGCCTTCCGGCTTCGTGCGCCTCTGGCCGGGTNNGGTTCGGGGTCGCAGGCGCGGTCATCCTCGAGGACCTTGGGCGCCAGGGCGTGGCTTTCGTCCAGCCAGGCCCAGATGGCGGGGGTCATGTCCGGGAGGAGGGTCGCCTGGCGCACCTCCGGCTCACCGGCCAGGCGCTCCACCATCTGGGATTCCCACCGGCTGTGGACGCCCCGCTGGCCTGACATCTGGCCGTCATAGTTGCGGGCGGTGTGCAGGGGCACATGGAGGTCGCCCACGTAGTGGCTGAGGATGGAAGCCAGGAAGGCCACCTGCTTGCGGTCGCCCCGCTTGAAGGCCGCGGCCAGGTCGCGGACGCGGTCCTGGATCACCCAGGGCAGCTGCCCGGCATGCTGGAACACCGCGGGGCCCAGTTCCGCCCGGGCATCGGAGAGGAGGGTGGGGACCCGGCCGGCGTAGGCGTCCATGTCCAGGAAATGCCGGGGGCCCTCCAGGGGGTCGTCCTTCCAGCCGTCCGGGTCGCTGCAGTGGTCCAGGACGAGATCCCGCTGCCCCTCGAACCAGGCGGCAGGTCCCGGGGGGAGGTCCTCAAGGGCGAGGCGGGCCACGGTGCGGTGTCCCGTGCGGCCCCAGGCCCCCAGGGGCAGGGTGGCGCCCAGGAGCGTTGCGAGGAGGAGGGGAAGAAGGCGCATGGAACCTCATCTGAAACAGGGACAGCACCTTGGACACGGGTAAGGGCCAATTGGCTTAGGCCGGCGGCGGCAGCCTGCTAGGATTGAGTCCAATTTACAGGAAAGGCGGCGTTTCATGGCCCAAATCAACCTGCGGCGGGTGATCCTCGGCGGTCTCGCGGCCGGGCTGTTCCTCAATGTCACGGAGAGCTTCCTGAACCTCGTCCTCCTGGGCAAGGCGAACGAGGCGGCCCTCATGGCCCTGAACGTTCCGCCCATCGGGGGCGGGGCCATCGCGTTCTACGTCCTGTGGGGCTTCGTCCAGGGGCTGGTGACCGTCTGGCTCTACGCCGGCCTGCGTTCCCGCCTGGGTGCGGGGCCCCGCACGGCGGTTGTCGCTGGCCTGATTGTTTGGTTGTTGGCCTACGCCTACCCCCAGCTGGGGAACGCGTTCTCCCACATCACGCCCTGGAGCCTGGTGGCCGTCTACCTGCCCTGGGCCCTGGTGGAGGCGCCCCTGGCCGCCCTGCTGGGCGGTTGGATCTACAGGGAAGGCTGAGATAGGCTCCGGCGGCTATTCGCTTTCGCGGAAGGTCACCTTGTTGATCTCGGCCAGGGTGGTCACGCCCAGGCGGACCTTCTCCACGGCGCTCTCCCGCAGGCTCTGCATGCCGAAGCTGCGGGCCGCGGCCTTGATCTCGCGAACCGAGGCCCGGCGGGTGATGAGCTCGCGCAGGTCGTCGTTGAGGCCCATGAACTCGATGATGGCCTGCCGGCCGCGGAAGCCCGTGCCGTTGCACTCGATGCAGCCCACCTTGTCGTAGAGGGTGGCGGTGGCGGCCCATTCGGCGGTGAGGCCGCTCTCCTTGAGCTCGGCGGCGTCCAGGGCCGGGATGCGGCGCTTGCACTTGGGGCACAGGGTGCGCACCAGGCGCTGGGCCAGGATGCAGTTCAGGGCGGAGACGAAGTTGTAGACCTCGACGCCCATGTGCTGGAAGCGGCTCAGCACGTCCAGGGTGTGGTTGGCGTGGACGGTGGTGAAGACCAGGTGGCCGGTGAGGGCGGACTGGATGGCGATCTGGGCCGTCTCGGAGTCGCGGATCTCGCCCACGAGGATCTTGTCGGGGTCATGGCGGAGGATGGAGCGCAGGCCCACGGCGAAGGTGAGGCCCTTCTTCTCGTTCACCGGGATCTGGGTGACCCCCTCCAGCTGGTACTCGACGGGGTCCTCGATGGTGATCAGCTTGTCCTCGGGGCTCCGGATCTCGCTGAGGACGGCGTACAGGGTCGTGGTCTTGCCGCTGCCNNGCCGGTGGGGCCGGTGACCAGGAACATGCCGTAGGGCTCCCGGGCGAAGCGCCGCAGGCGCACCAGCTCCTTCTGGGAGAAGCCGAGGATGTCCAGGCTCAGGCTCTTGAACTCTTCGCTGAGGTTCTCCTTGTCCAGGATCCGGATGACCGAGTCCTCGCCGTGGATGGTGGGCATGATGCTCACGCGGAAATCGATGGCCCGGCCCCGNNTCCTGGGGCTTGCGCTTCTCGGCGATGTCCAGTTCGGACATGACCTTGATGCGGCTGATGATGGGGGACGCGAAGCGGCGGTCGATGGGCTCGGCGGCGGCGTAGAGGCTGCCGTCGATGCGGTACTTGATCTGGAACCCGGTGCTGGTGGTCTCCAGGTGGATGTCCGAGGCCCGGCGCTGCAGGGCGTTGAAGATGGTGGTGTCCACCAGGCGGATGATGGGGGCCTCTTCCTTGTCGGTGAGGTTCTCCAGGTCGAGGACGTCATCGTCGATGTCCTCCTCCCGGAGGACCTGCACCCGAAGGGCCTCGCCCGCCTCCTCCATGACCTTCTGGCCGCTCTCGGATTTCTTGAGGACGACCTGGATCTGGGCGAAGGGCGCGGCGGCGAACCGCAGGGGCCGCTTGAGGTGCATGCGCAGGACATCCTGGGCCACCACGTCCAGGGGGTCGGCCATGGCCAGCCAGAGCTGCCCGTCCCGCTCGTGGACCGGGACGAATCGGTGTTTCAACATCAAATCCAGGGGGATCGCCTGGAAAAGGGCGAAATCCACCGGTTCGCGGGTCAGATCGAGGGTCGGATACAGCGGCGCGGGCCGGGCGTCGGCCTTCGTGAGCTCCTCCGTGGCCAGGGCGGGGTTGAGATCGCCGGGCAGCGGATTGATTCCAGGGTCGGATTGGGGGGCGGGAAGGGATACCATACTTGATAGTGTGTCGGGTTCCTCGGACGTTCAATAGGGCTTATCGGCCCATCCTCCGGAATCCTTCGTTGACCGTCCTCCTAGGCGGATACCACAATAGGAATTCAAACGTCCACTCCCCACGGGAGGAACCATGCGCAGTTATGTTCCAGTCTTATTGCTGATACTGGTTGCCATCGCTTTGCCGGTGGTGATCTGGGGCATTTCCAGGATCGTGAGACCTCACATACCGAGTGCTAGTAAATATTCGACGTATGAGTGCGGCATCAAGACCACCCTCGAGGCCCGGGAGAAGTTCTCGGTGCGCTACTACCTGGTGGCCGTGATGTTCCTGGTGTTCGACGTGGAAACGGTCTTCCTCATGCCCTGGGCCATCCAGATGAAGGAACTCGCCATCTTCGGCCTGATCGAGATGGGCATCTTCCTGTTCCTGCTTCTATTCGGTTATGGGTACATCTGGTCCAAAGGAGCCCTCACATGGGAATGATGAATCAGCCCTCCGCCTTGGAGAACATCCTCATCACCACCAAGGTTGAGAAAGTCATCAACTGGTCCCGGGCCACCAGCGTGTGGCCCATGACCTTCGGCCTGGCCTGCTGCGCCATCGAGATGATGGCCGCCGGCGCGGCCCGTTTCGACTTCGACCGGTTCGGCTGCGGCATCTTCCGGGCCTCCCCCCGGCAGGCGGACCTGATGATCGTGGCCGGCACGGTCACCTACAAGATGGCCCCCATCATCAAGCAGCTCTATGACCAGATGCCCGAGCCCAAGTGGGTGATCGCCATGGGCAGCTGCGCCACCGCGGGCGGCCCCTTCGACAGCTACCACACCATCCAGGGCGTGGACAAGGTCATCCCCGTGGACGTGTACATCCCCGGCTGCCCTCCCCGGCCCGAGGGGCTCCTGTACGGGTTCATGAAGCTCCAGGACAAGATCATGGCGAGCAGCATGGCTGACCGCTACAAGGAAATCTTCGAGGCGGTGGGCTAGCCATGGCAATCATCAAAGTCTGGATCGACGAAGGTTGTATCGTCTGCAACGCCTGCGAGGCGGAGTGCGCGGATGTTTTCCACGTCACCGACGATACCTGTGTGATCAATGCGGGGGTCCGCGCCGATGGCCAGACCACCGAGAACCGGGCCGAGAAGGCCCCCCTCAAGGCCGATCTCCAGAAGAGCCTGGAGGCGGGCATCGTGGCCGCGGCCACCGGCTGCCCCGTGAACGTCATCAAGTATGACCAGGTGGCCGAAACCGCCGCCCCGGAGGCTCCCGCCCCGGCGCCCGAAGCGGCCG
>DBME01000134.1 GCA_002298155.1 Holophagaceae bacterium UBA706
GGGGGCCCCCGGGCTTTCCGGCCGACCGCCTTGGCCTGTTAGCCTGGAAGGGTTCCTTGTCCGGGATTCCGCCATGCGCCACACCCTCTTCCCCCTCACCCTCCTCGCCGCCGGCCTCGCCCTGGGGGCCCAGACCGCGCCGCCGCCCACCCGGGCCCAGCTGGACGCCATCTGCGCCCGGGGGCAGGACCTGGCCCAGCGCATGCGGTTCGAGGACGCCTGCCGGATCTACCTGGACCACACCGGGATCCCCTCGCGCACCCTGGCCTCCCCCCTGATGATCCAGGACAAGGAGCGCTGGACGGCCTGGTTCCTGGGCCCCGAGGACGCCTCCGGGAAACGCCCCCTCCTCAAGACCCTCACCTGCCCTCCCGGCAAGACCGAGGCCCTGGCGCCCGTGGAGAACCTTCCCCTGCCCGCGTCCCTTGAGGCCCAGGCCGAACTCCTGGGCGGGGCCCTGCACCAGCTGGGCAGCCGTGGCGGCGACACCTATCTGGTGGCCGTTCCGGAGCCCGGCGGCGGCGCCTCCCTCTATCGCCTGCCTCGCCGGGATGCCACGGGCGCGGCCCGCATGGGCCAGGACTTCCGCCTCACCCGGGGGGGGGCCGGCGCCGGCGCGCCCTTCGTCTTCACCCGGTTCCACCGCACCCTCTTCACCCTGAACCAGGCCTCCCTGACCGGCGTGCCCAAGGGCGCCAAGGGCGTGTCCATGATGCACACGCACCTGGACCTGGCCGATCCCTGCGAAACCGACGTGGCGGGCGCCATCCTGGGGGGCGATCTGAGCGTCACGGTCATCGGGGCCGACGGCGTCTACACCTGCGCCACCGACGGCACGGTGGGCCCCGGCCCCAAGTCCGACAAGCTGCCCCAGGCCGATGCCAAGGGCGGCCCCGCCCCCGGCGAGACCCTCACCGGCCTTCGGGCCTTCGCCCTGGACCAGTCCGCCCTGGAGTTCGAGAACGCCTGGGTCGCCGCCCCCGCCGAAACCCCCGGCACGTACACCTTCTGCTGCGTCTACCTGGACCCCGCCGCCGGCTTCAAGGCCCGGGTGGGTGGCCAATTCACCCTGGACAAGGACGGCCGCGCCAAGGTGGTGCCTCCCCCCGCGGGCCAGGGCGCCGCACTTCCGACCCTGACCCTGGAGCGCGATTTCCCCGCCGCCCTGCTGCCGCAGGGAATCGTCAAGGATCTGGGCCTGGAGCCCAGCCCGTCCTTCCTCGCCGCCTACCGCCCCGCCGTGAAGGTCCCCGAGGACACCGTCAAGCGCGGCGCGGCCCTGAACCACATCGGGGAATCCGAGCGCGCCCTGCGGGTGCTGGGCCCCCTGTACGAGGCCCGCCCCGACATGAAGGGCCTCGCCTTCGAGCTGGCCTTCGCCCACAACGCGCTGAACCAGTCCGACAAGGCCCTTACCATCCTCCAGGCCGCCGCCACGCGCGAACCCAAGGATCCCTGGATCGCCCGGGAACTGGCCTTCACCCACCTGCACCTCGCCCATTACACCGAAGCCGTGGCGGCCTATCTCCGCTCCCTGCCGCTGGTGGCCGAGGACGACATGCGGGAGCGCAGCGAGCAGGCCATGAACCTCGCCCATGCCTACCAGCAGCTCAAGGACAACGCCAACCGCGAAGCCTGGCTTGCCAAGGCCAAGGCCTGGGCCCCCAAGGGCACCCCCCTGGCCGACTATTTCGCCAAGCAGGACGCCGCCACCCGCAAGTGATCAGGCGTCGGCCGCCGCGCGCCGCCGGCGGTTCCGTTCCGCGGGCAGGTTCGCCGCCAGGGTGCGGCGGTCCCGCACGTAGCCGCCGTAGCGCCCCACGCCCAGGACCGAAGGCTTGTAGGTGGGCACCAGCTCCTTGAGCAGCCGCACGATTTCCGGCTGCCGCTCCTCGTAGGGCAGGCGCGCCGCGGCCCGCAGTTGGTCGATGGCCGCCTCCAGGATCGCGGAGGGGATGGGCTGGGGGTTGGCTTCGATGAGCTTGGGATGGATGGTGGTGATGGAGCGTTCCTCGTCCATGAAGAGCTCCTCGTGGATCTTCTCGCCGGGACGCAGGCCCACGATCTCGATCTGGATGTCGCGGCCGGGTTCCAGCCCCGAGAGCCGCGCCATGTCCGTGGCCAGGTCCAGGATGCGCACCGGCTCGCCCATGTCCAGGATGTAGACCCGCCCCGTCTCCCCGAAGAGCGCCGCCTGGATCACCAGCTGGCTGGCTTCGGGAATGGTCATGAAGTACCGCGTCATGGCCGGATGGGTGACCGTGATGGGTCCGCCCGCCTCGATCTGCTCCTTGAAGATGGGCACCACGCTGCCCCGGCTTCCCAGGACGTTGCCGAAGCGCACGCTGGCGAACTGGACCCCCGGCCCGGCCTTGGCGGCGGTGTTGAGCACGATGCACTCGGCGATGCGCTTGGAGGCGCCAAGCACGTTGGTGGGGTTCACGGCCTTGTCCGTGGAGATGTTGACCACGCGCCGGGAGCCGAAGTCCAGGGCCGCCTCCATGACGTTGAGGGTGCCCAGGATGTTGTTCTCCAGGGCCTCTCCGGGGTGCGTCTCCAGGAAGGGCACGTGCTTGTGCGCGGCGGTGTGGAGGACGATGTCGGGCTTGTAGCGCTCGAAGACCTCCCGCAGCCCCGGGCGGTTGCGGATGTCCATGAGCTCCAGGGAGATCGCCTGCCGCGGGAAGAGGCTCTGCAGGCTGCGCTGGACCTTCCACAGGCTGTTCTCGCCCCGGCCCAGGAGGACCATGGACGCGGGGTTCAGGGCCGCCATCTGCCGGGCCAGCTCGCCCCCGATGGAACCGCCGGCCCCGGTGATCAGGACCACCTTGCCGGCCACCTCCTGGCTCAGGGCGCCGTAGTCCAGCTTCACCGCGTCCCTGCGCAGGAGGTCGTCGATGGAGATCTCCTGGAGGTCCGGCTTCCAGTTCTGGGCGCCCAGCAGGTTGAACAGGCCGGGCACGGTCTTGACCTTGATGTTGCGTTTCTGGAACTCCTCCATGAGCTTGCGCACGAAGCCGCCGGGGGCTGAAGGAATGGCCAGCACCGCGTGGGTGATGCCGAAGTCGCGCACCACGTCGCCCAGGGCCGGGATGGGGCCCAGCACCCGGTAGCCCTGGATGCAGGCCCCCTGCTTCTCCGGGGCGTCATCCAGGAAGCCCACGATGCGGTAGCCCAGCTCGGGATGCAGGGTCAGCTCCTGGGCCACCAGGGACCCGGCGCGGCCCGCCCCCACCATGAGGGTGCGGCGCTTGGGCGCCTCGTCCCGGGACGCGCCGAAGAGGGTCTTGAAGCGGGTCTCGAACCAGACCCGGCGGCCGATGCGCACCGAAGCCCAGAACAGGCCCGTGAACAGGCTCGCGCGCAGGCCGATGGTGGGGGCCTGGGGTTCGAAGGCCAGCACGCTGGGCATGAACTGCGTCGCGAAGCTCAAGGCCATGAGGATGAGGGTGGCCAGGGCCAGCCGGGTGACGTCCCGGATGGTGGTCAGGCGGTAGATGGGCGCCGTCACCTGGAACATCGATCCCGCCACGGAGGCCATGAGGATCCACACGATGATCCGCACGGCGTCCACATGGGCGACCGACCCGATCTGCCCGGCGACCACCCACGCCAGGCCCGCGAGCATCAGGTCCACCAGCCGCTTCACGGCGCGGCGCAGGACAGGGGATGTGGGGCCCCAGAAGGGTCGCGCCGGGGCAAGGGTAGCTCGCTTATCCATGGATACCGGTCCCTTCGGGGTTTTGATTGGTGGGCCGATATTAGCATGAATATGAAATAACCAGCCTCCCGGGCCCGTTCACCCGCCCAGGGCCCCCAGGATGCGCGCCATGGAAGCGGACAGCTCCGCCGCCAGGTCCTTCAGCCCCGGACGCCCCCCGAAACCGGGGTCGGGGTGGAGCACCAGGGTGCCGCCATCCGGGAGCTCCAGCAGGAGGATCTTCACGGGGGCGCCCGCCACCGCGGCGGGATCCGTCTCCAGCAGGCGCACCAGGTACCGGGGGTGGAAGCACAGCAGCTGGCGGGCCCCCAGGATCCGGTGCCCCTCCCGGGCCGCCAGGGCCTGGGGATCGATCTCCTGGACCAGCCAGAGGCCTTCCGCGCGGATCGCCTCCCGGGCGCGCTCCACCGTCTCGCCAAAGGGGAACCGGGACCTCGCCCGGAGTTCGCCGGCGGCGGCGGGGGAAAGGGGTCCGTAAACGACGTTCGGTTCAGACCTGTCCATGCCCGAGTATAAGCCACACCTTCCCAAGCCCTCGCCCTGGCGTCCACCCCTTGAGACATTAATTCTTGATCGTCCGGAGGGTGGTTCTAGAATCCGAGGCACACGAAACCATCATCTAACCTGGGGGCATGGACCATGACAGCCGGCGGGAAACCTGAAGACAGCGTCCTGTTGCTCGTCAAGGCCATGGAATTCGCCACCCTCAAGCATGCGGCGCAGCGGCGCAAGGGGATCCAGGCCGAGCCCTACGTCAACCATCTCGCGGAGGTGGCGCGCCTGCTGGCGGAGGCCACCGGCGGCACGGATCCGGAACTGGTGGTGGCGGGCTTCCTCCACGACACAATCGAGGACACGGGCACCACCTACGAGGAGCTCGTGGACCATTTCGGCGCCGACGTGGCGGACCTGGTGCGGGAAACCACCGACGACAAGTCCCTTCCCAAGGCCGAGCGCAAGTCCCTCCAGATCCTCCACGCCCACCGTATCTCCCCCCGGGCCAAGATGCTCAAGATCGCCGACAAGATCTCCAACCTCCGCGCCACCCTCGCCAGCCCTCCCGTGGACTGGACCCTGGAACGCAAGCAGGAGTACTTCGACTGGTCCCTGGCCGTGGTGGCCGGGTGCCGGGGGGTGAACCCGGCCCTGGAGGCGATCTTCGACGCCGAGCTGGCGCGCCGGGATCAGCTGGTCACCTGAGTGGCTGGAAGGAAGGCTGGACAGCTTAGGATCTCAATTACCTGACCGGGGGCGTCCCGACAACGCCCGCTCGATGGCGGCCACCAGGCGCAGCAGCCGGTCCTTGAGCAGGAAATCCGCGGCGCCCGCGCGCATGGCCTCCACGGCGAGCTCCTCCCCCGCCTCCCCCGAAATCACCAGGACGGGCAGTGCGGCATCGAAGGTCCGCACCTGACGCACGACTTCCATGCCGCTCCAGCCCCGGGCCCGGTAGCCGGCGAGGACCACGTCGATCCCGCCCCCGGCCAGGGCCGCGTCCAGTTCCGCGGGCCGTTCGATGCGCCTCAGGTTGCAGGCGAGGTCGCCCTTCTGGAGCAGGCCCTCGATGACGAGGGCGTCGATGGGGTTGTCCTCGATGAGGAGGATGCCGAGGGGTTCCCCCTTGCCGGCTCTCACCTCGGGTTCCGGTTCCGGGGCCGGCGGTTCGGGAGCCGCGGCCCCGGCGTCTTCGGGCGCCGGCGCCTGCGCGGGCTGGGACCTCATGGCTGCCACCTGGCTGAACTTCCGGTGGATCTCCTCGAACGAGAACGGCTTGGCGATGATCAGCGTGAAGGGGTCCTCCTCGGCGAGGCGCTCCGCGTCCGGCTCCATGAACCCCGTGGCCAGGAGCACCGGCAGGTCGCGGAACCGCTCCCGCAGATGGCCCAGGGCCTCGGTTCCGGTCATGCCGGGCATGTTCATGTCCAGGATCACGAGATCCGGGACGGTCTCCCGGGACAGGTAGTCCAGGGCCGCCCTGCCTCCGTCCACGGCCTCCACCTGGTGGCCCAGGACCCGCAGCATCAGGGGCACCGGGGACCGCAGGAGCTCGTCGTCATCCACCACCAGGATCCGCAGGGCCGAGCCGGTCTGGGCCAGGGCGTTGCCGGCCTCCGCTTCGTCGGCCTCGTCCGCGAGGATGGGCAGGGTCATGAGCACCTGGGTGCCCTTGCCCTCCTGGCTGTTGATGGTCAGGGAGCCACCGTGGGCCCGCACCGTGTTGAAGACCATGGACAGGCCCAGGCCGGTGCCCTTGCCCACGGGCTTGGTGGTGTAGAAGGGCTCCATGGCCCGCTGCAGGACTTCGGGGGACATGCCCTGCCCCGTGTCCTCTACCAAAATCTGCACCGTGCGGGCCTCGCCGTGCCGGGTGCGGATGCCCAGGGTGCCGCCCCCGGGCATGGCGTCCACGGCGTTGACGCAGAGGTTCATCAAGGCGCTGCCCAGGGTCCCCGTCTCCCCCTGGATGAGGGGCAGCGGCTCCTCGAGGCTCACGATCAGCTGGTACTTCTGGAGCAGTGTGTGCTCGAGGAGGGCCACCTCCTTGCGCACCAGGTCGTTGATGTCCACGGGGGCCCTGGCCGTGCGCTCCTTGCGGGCGAACCCCACGAGGCCCTTGACCAGGTCCCGGCCGCGCATGGCGGCCCGTTCCACGATGGCCAGCGCATCAGTCATGGCCTGGTCCGCGCCGAAACGGGACTGCAGGGCCTGGGTGACCGCGAAGATCGCCCCCAGCACATTGTTCATGTCGTGGGCGATGCCCCCGGCGAGCCGGCCGAGGCTCTCCATCTTCTGGGCCTGCTGCAGCTGGTCCTGCAGGTCCGCGTTCTCCAGCTGGGCGCGCTTGCGCTCCCGGATGTCGCGGGCGCTGGCGTAGATGCAGGGCGTGCCGTTCAGGTTGAAGACCCGCAGGAGCAGCTCCACCGGAATCTCGGTGCCGTCCTTGCGCATGTGCGCCCATTCGATGGGCACGCCGGTGCGCAGGGCCTCCTGGATCACGCCGTCCACCTCCCCCGCCAGGCGCGGGGGGACCAGGTCCTCCGGCCTCATGCTCAGGAGCTCCTCCCGGGTGTAGCCGTACCGGTCCAGGGCCACCTGGTTGGCCTCCAGGAAGCAGCCTCCGGGCTTGCGCACCAGGATGGCGTCGGGGGAGGCCTCGAACACGGTTCGGAACCGCTCCTCGCTTTCGATGAGCTTGTCCACGGCGGCCTTCTGGGCCGTGATGTCCCGGGCCGTCACCACCGACCCGAAGATCCTGCCGTCGGCGTCCCGCAGGGGCGCCAGGTTGTAGCTGCCCACCCAGGTCACGCCGGTGTCCTTGCGGCGGAGGATGTATTCGGCGTTCACCGCCGTCTCCCCCCGCAGGGCCCGTGGCACGGCCCACTGGTCCACGGTGGCCGGTTCGCCGGTGGGGAGGAACACGTCCAGGATGTCGGGGTATTCGGCGAAGGTCCGGGCGCACTCGCTCTTGTCGGCGAAACGGTGGAAGGTGGCGAAGGAATCGTTGAATTCCAGGAAGCGCCCCTCCAGGTCTGAGATGGACACGGCGTCCGCCATGCTGGCCAGGGCCGTTTCCAGCTTGACCCCCGCCTCCCGCGCGGCCTCTTCGGCCTGCCGGCGTTCCGTCACGTCCTGCACGATCGAGTAGAGTCGGAGCTCACCGCCCACCACGATGGGGCTCGAGAACACCTCCACGTCGCGGATGCGCCCGTCGGCGAGGCGGTGCCTGGCGGAGAAGGCGTTCCTGTGCCCGCTCTGGGCCAGGGCCATGTTGGTGCGGACCCGCTCGGGGGTCAGGATGTTGAGGTCCATCACCGTCATGCTTTGCAGGTCGCTCCGCGTCCAGCCGTAGAAGGACGCCGCCGCGGGGTTGGCCGCGACGATGGCAGCGTCGGCGGGGTCGATGACCAGCATTACGGCGAGGCTGCTTTCGAACAGGCTGCGGTAGCGGCCCTCGCTCTCCTGCAGGGCCTCCTCGGCCCGCTTGCGGGAGGTGATGACGTCGAAGATCGCCACGAACTCGTCCGGGTGGGGACTGTACACCGAGATGTCGAACCAGTCGTCCAGCGCCTTCACGTAGGTCTCGAAGCGCTCCGGGCGCCCGCCCCGGGCCACCCGCCCGTAGATCTCGAACAGCTCCTCGTCCTGCTCCCGGATGCCCGGGGCGAGCTCGGTGATCCAGTGCCCCACGGGATCCCTGATGCCGGTCTGGGTCTCGAAGGCGTCGTTGACGGAGAGGTACAGGAAGTCCGCGGGCCGGTCCCCCTCGAACCGCATGCGGCAGTGGGCGAAGCCGCTGACCAGGTTCCGGAAGAGGTTGCGGTAGCGGGCCTCGTTGTCCATGGCGGCCATCTGGGCCCGACGGATGTCCGTGAACTCCGCGAAGGTCACCACCACGCCGTTGACGGTCTGGTCCAGGTTCCGGTAGGGGTTCAGCCGCACCAGGTACCAGTGGTCCCCCGCGCGGGTGTGCACCTGGGCCTCCCGGGCCTGGTGGAAATCCAGCACCTCCTGGGCGAGTTCAGGCAGGTCCATGCCCGTGAACAGGGGCACCAGATCTCCGATGGGCCGCCCCACATCCGTCGCCAGGAGCCCGAAGAGCTTCGTGGCCGTGGGGGTGAAGCGGCTGATGCGCAGTTCCTGGTCCAGGAAGAGCGTGGGAATGTTGGTGGAGGCCATGAGGTTCTGCAGGTCGCCGTTAGCCTCGTGCAGTTCCTGGACCTTCTCGTTGAGCTCGAGGTTGAGGGTCCTCAGCTCCTCGTTCACGGACCGCAGCTCCTCCTGCGAGGCCTGCAGCTCCTCGTTGGAGGACTGCAGTTCCTCGTTGGACGACTGGAGCTCCTCGTTGGTGGCCTCCAGCTCCTCCACGGTGATCTGCAGCTCCACGCGGGTGCTCTGCAGCTCCAGGTTCATCTGGTCCAGCAAGGGCTGGTCCGCGTCCGGAAGGCGCGGCAGGCTTTCCACGCCGGCCTCGGCCGCCTCCGCCTGGATGATCAGGGCGTAGATCCGTGCTTCCCGGTCCAGCCCCGGCATGGGCCGGAGGGTCAGCCGCAGCCGCTCCTCGCCGTTGCCCACGTCATGGCTCACCACGGTCTGGATGGCCGCGGAGGGCTCCACCGAGGCCCTGCCCAGGAGGCGCCGCAGCTCCCAGTGAAGGGGGCCGCTGGTGTTGGTGAGGATGTTGCTGCTGGGCTGGCCCAGGCCCGGCGTGAGGTACTTCCCGATCTGCCCCGCCCAGTACAGCACCTCGCCGGCCTCGTTGACGATGGCGCTGGCCGGCAGGTAGTAGGTGAGGAGCATCTGCTCGAAGAGCCCCAGGGCCGCGGTACGGGCGCTCATGTCGGCGGGGGGGCGGTTCCCCTGGGGAGCGTTCTGCACCCTCAAACGGCGCTCCCCCACCGGGAATTCCACCGGCGGCCGGTCCACGTCGCGCCGGGTGAAGACACGGCTGGTCTTGTCGACGGGCTCGAAGAGCAGCGGATTGGAGGCCAGCCCCTCCGAACTGCCCAGGAACAGAATGCCCCCGGGCTTGAGGGCGAAATGGAAAAGCGGGATGAGCTTGGCCTGCAGGGCCGGCTGCAGGTAGATGAACACGTTGCGGCAGCTCACCAGGTGCAGGGACGAGAACGGTGGATCGCGGAGGATGTTCTGCAGGGAGAACGAGCACATGGCGCGGATGCCCTTGTCCACCACCCAGGCGCCCAGGTCGTTCGTGAAGAAGGCCCGCCGCCGCTCCGCGGAGACGTTGCGCAGGGCCTCCTCGGGATAGCGCCCGGCCTTGGCCCGCATGATGGCGGAGGAATCGATGTCCGTGGCGAAGATCTGCACCCGCCGCACCGATCCCGCGGCATCCAGGACCTCCCGGATGCGGATGGCGAGTGAGTAGGCCTCCTCGCCCGAGGCGCAACCCGGCACCCATACGCGCAGCGGTTCGCCGTCCCCCGCCCGCAGCAGCGGCCCCAGCTGGATCATGAGGGCATCGAAGGCATCCGGATCCCGGAAGAACTCCGTGACGCTGATGAGAAGGTCCTTGAGCAGTGCGCTCAACTCCTCGGGCGATCCCTCCAGCAGCACCCGGTAGGCCGTGAGGTCCGCGGAACCCGTGGCATGCATGCGCCGCTGGATGCGCCGGTTCAAGGTGCCGGGCTTGTAGTGGGTGAAATCGTTACCCGTGCGCTGGGCCAGGGCGGCGCAGATGGCGGCGAGATCCGGAGCCGTCGCCGTGCGTCCCGGAAGTCCCGCCGTCTCCACGAGGATCCGGGCGAAGAGCTCTCCCACGGGGAGCGCCCCGTCCACGACCCCCGCTTCCAGGGCCCTCCGGGGCATGCCGTCCTGGGAAGCCGTGGCCGGGTCCTGGACCAGGGTGACGCCACCTTTCTCCTGGATGGCACGCAGGCCGCAGGTCCCGTCCGCGCCGGACCCCGACAGGACGACGCCCACGGCCCGTTCACCGATGCATTCCGCCAGGGATCGCAGCACCAGGTCGCCGGGCATGCCGGAGGTCTCCACGGGCCGCGCCATCTGCACCTGGATCCGGCCTTCGGCCATGCCCAAGGTCATCCCTCCGGTGAGGACCAGGGCCTGGTCCGGCCGCAGGACGTCCCCCGCCTTCGCCAGCCGGAAGGGGATTGCCGCATTCCGCGCCAGGAGCGCCGGAAGGGCGCGGTGCTGGTCGGGGGCATGGTGCTGCAGCACCAGGAACGCCATGCCGGAAGAGGCAGGCACATCCCGGAAGAAGAAGGTCAGCGGGTCAAGGCCCCCCGCCGATGCCACCAGGCAAATGACGGGGAAGGTGTCTTCCGGGGTGGGGGCAGGGAGGGGGGCCATTCAACTCACCGGGCAGGACCCATATATTTATGCAACCGGGCAAACCAGAGACCCCACTGTAGCACCCTTAAACAGGCTCCAATATCTAGGTTTATGTAATTTGGAACCCGTTCGTCCCGGGGGAACGCTGCCGCCGGTGACGCGGTCCGGAAGAGAGGCCTGCCCACCGAACGCAGCATTCCGTCAAAGGGCGGAAAAGTCTCCGCATCTCGGCCCTCGGGGGGCGGGTATCCACAGGGTCTGCGGAAAACTCCGGAGCTCGGTGGAGATCTTCAAGAACTCGGCCCCGGCGTGGCTTCGCAGGGCACCCGAGCCTCCCGGCGTCAGTGCTTCTTGCGGAAAATTCCGGTTCCCGCACAGGTGTCGCATGACACCTCGACCTTGAGCTTGCCTTTGCATTTCTTGCACGGAAGCTCCACGGAGCCCTTTCCGGCACACCGGGAACAGGACGAGGAGAAGGCCGCCTGCGTCCGGCTGCCCTTGCACCGCGGGCAGGGCGTTCCATCCGGGAGCCTGCCCTTGGCATCGCAGCGGGAGCAGGGCCCGGCCTCCTGGGAATAGGTCCCGGTCCCCGAGCATTTCCGGCAGGGCAGGACCACGTTTCCGCGGCCCTTGCAGATGTCGCAGTCGACGATCCGGCGGCCGGAGGCCTCGCACCGCAGGCAGGGGACTCCGGGATTGGCGGGGCCGGCATTTCGGGGGGGGCGGTTCGACGTGTCCATGGATGAAGAATCCTCCCTTTCCCTTCCGGTTTGAAGGCCCAATCGTACGCGGATCAGTTGGCGCTGACGGGCATGTTCAGGAAGACGACGGGCATCTTCAGGATCGGGGTCCCGAAGGTCTTCCAGTTCTCCTCCCAGCTGGCCTCCGGGCTTTCGAACGTAAAGATGTGCAAGGAATCGAACCGCTGGCTCGCCATGATGTACTTGTGCACGATCACCGGCTTTTTCCCCGCCGGCGCGTCACGGTAGCGGAAGAAGGTGAGCTGGACCTCCCCGCGCATCTGCTGATCGAAGACGAGCACTTCACCGGGGTTCTTGTGGGCCGCCGCGAAGGGGCGCAGGTAGGCGAGCACCGCCTTGAAGGCATCCAGGTTCCCACGCTTGCCGGGGTTCTCGAGGATCTGCAGGGTGAGCCCCGTCTCGAAGGGGTGGTCCTTGGAAAAGGCCTCCGGGCTGATGGCCACCACATGCATCGGGATCGTGTCCGTGGACGCCAGGGTCGCATCGAACCAGCCGGTGGGGCGCAGCACCGCCGCATTCTTGAAGGGCAGCCAGGAGAAGCCCGTCGGCGCGGGGGGCAGCTGCTTGAAGGCCTCCTCCCGGGCGGGATCGGCACGGACGGCGGGTGCGGGGGCCAGAGCGGGCGTGGGGGCGGGCGGCTCCGCGGTCACGAACGAACCGGCGAGCATGAGCAAAGCGACCGAGAGACGATTGAGCAAGGTGGAACCTCAGCGTGGAAGCGTGGCGCTTGGCGCCGAAGTTGAACGGCCACGGCAGTATGCCGTGGCGGGGGAGCGTGAAAGGAAGGGTCCCTGCGACCATGGTCGCAGAGAAGGAGCAAGGGGCCGACAGATAATCGGCGCACCTTCGCATTGACTTGGCGGGGTCTTCAAATTGTAATTGAACCCCTTGCGGGCCTGCCGGCAACCAAGCCAGAATCCCTCAGATTTCGGGTAGCGCAGGCAACACTTGAACTGGGGAATAGCTAACATGCAGGGTCGATTCCCAAAATGCCTGAGCACCCCGCCTTTTCGGAAATCCCAGCAGAAGAGGAACAAAAAAAATGGGCAACCTCACACGCATCGCCTTCGTACTGCTGAGCTCGGCAGCCCTGTTGTCCAGCCCCTTGGTGGCCGCGGAAACGGGCAGGATCACAGGGCTGGGAGGCGTCTTCATCAAGAGCCCCAATCCGAAAGCCCTGGCCGCCTGGTACCAGGATGTCCTCGGCATCAAGCTTGAGCCCTGGGGCGGAGCCCTCCTGCGCTTCGACATGGCCAGCCACCCGCCCCACACCGTGTGGAACGCTTTCTCAGCCAAGACCAGCTATTTCGCCCCCTCGACGCGGGAGGTCATGCTGGATTTCGCCGTGGATGACCTGGATGCCTTCATAGTCAGAATCAAGGCGAAGGGTGTGGAGATCCTCGACCGCGTCGACAAGGACCCGAGCGGGAAGTTCGCCTGGATCATGGACCCCGACGGCACCAAGATCGAGCTCTGGGAACCCAAGCCGCATTAGCGCCCAGGCCGGACCGGGGGCGGGCACGCCCCTTACGGCAGCCGTTTTTCCCGGATTTCCGGGTGATCGGGCCCGTCGGATGGATCATCAAGGGTTCGAAAGCGGAAGTAGCCGTCATCCGTGGTGGATGCCCCGAGGATTGGATCCGGTGGGTTTTTCCCTTGGAATGCCAGTCGATCACGAAGGATCCCATTGTCCCTCGGGCACGGTAGACCCCGTGGTGAAGCTCACGGAGGACCCTGGTCCGGGAATGCCCCGCAAAGACCACCAGCCGTATATCTTCACCCTTCTGATCGACCCGGACGAGGTACCTTGGGGTCTTCCATTCCAGGATGGGTTCGTCAAAATCCCTCAGGCCGGGCGGCAAGCGTTGCTTGTCCTCTTCGATCACCTTCTTCAGGAGGTCCTGCGTTTGCCGGGTCACGTGATTGACGGCGAAGATCTAATAGTCGTCATTCAACCAGATATCGCCATCCCTGAAGATGATCCCCCTCCAGCCGACCCGCTGCCAGTCCTCGCCCTCGATCGCGCTGTGGGCGATCTCCGAAAGCAGCTTCTCATAAAAAACCTCCTCGAACCGGCGAAGGCATTCCCGCCGGGATCGGATCGCCTTGATCGGGTAGGGCCGGTACAAGGGATAGTGGATGACGGTCACGATTTGGCGCCGATCCCGGGAAGCCACACGTTGGATGAAATCCGCGAGCTTATTGCCATCCACCCCATCGCCCGCCCCATTGGCAAGCAGGGCACTGCAAGGAATTTTGTCCAGCAGGCGCCTTTCAGTGATGCACAAAGCTAAGCATTTCCAGGGTCAAGCCAATCAGGTCACCTGCCTTCAACTGGGAATAACTGACTGAAATCACGATGGGCGCGCCTGTATCTGGAATCAATTCAAAGATGAACGGCTTCTCAGTATGGGCCCATCGGTCGGGCGCCACCTTCCACCGAAGCGTCGATTTGACGGGCCCGGGCACGAGTTCCACGGCCTGGTCCTCGTTCGGCTTCACGGCCCAATTGCCGAGGGGCAGTTCCACTTCGACATTCCAGTGATCGAATTCCTTGCTGGCGGTCGCCTTGAGGTCTTCCGACCTGTGGGTTCCGATCCGGGTTTCAAGGGTGTGCGGGGAGTTGCACCCAAGGAAAAAGAGCGTTCCTGTGAACAGGGTGATCAAGATGCTGGCCTTCATGAACGCTCCTGGCAGTGGCTGCGGGATGCCAAACGTCGGAACGGACCGGATGGCATCCATTCGTAAGATGCAGGATAACGAAATCACCCGGGGAGGGACTGATCGCGTGGGCGAGAGCTATTCCTGGAGGGCATCAAGCTTCCACCCCGGGTTGTTCCGAATCTCCCTCCATCGCCAATAGGTTTCGAAGAAATCATCGTGAAGCATCTGCTGGGAATCCCCATCGGTAGGCTCGGAAAATTTCAGGCCAAGCCATTCCTTGTCGTATTCCGAGGGGTCAGCGACGCCATCAATACAAGAAAACAGGCTGAATAGTGGGGCGGCTGCGGCATTTGCAATGACTTTGCGGAGAGCGCTCTCAAGCTCTGGCGTGTTCTCAATCGAACCGAGCGCGCTCCGTTCTGCTTTGTTGAGGCCTGCGTTCGGCGGATAGCATATATGCTGCATCGCCGAATGATTCACCAGTGCTGAAGCGGTGAGAGATGCGGATTCTTCGATAAGTCTGTGGCACTCAACCAAAAGAGCCGCGAGTTTATCTTCCATAGCGTGCTCCAAGAAGCCTAACACTGACGTTGACCGGCCCCAACCTGGCGGCGCGGACGCGGGAGATGGAAAGAAGGAATCACCGAGAAGTATGGCAGGGCCGTGGCAGGTTGGGGTCCGAGTCGAACGTGTTGTTAGGCAGTCGCATTTCTGATGATGTTGCCAAGTGTCGCGGCGCCTTGGGATTACTGAATGCGACGATAGCCTTCTATCATCGTTTTGAACAACGGTAGACAAGCTTCATAACCAGCCTTGGACCGTGAACTGATGGTGAACAAAAGGTAGAACTCGCCCTCCTCGCTGTAGGCGACAGTTTCCCAATTTCCCTGCGCCGACGGGACGAAGGAGAATACCTGCAGCTGCCTGTTGTCGCCATCTTTGATGGCTGGGCCAGGATTCACTATGAGCTTAGGGTCGTGGCCTTGGAATTCGGCCAGATCTTTGTCGATCAAAGCTTGGAGGGATTTCACCTCTGGAATGCGGGGCTTAAAAGATGCCTTGGCATAGATTACGGTTTCAGCACTAGAGAAGGTGAAACCGTTGGGAACAAGCATCTTGACGGCGGTCTGACGAGAAGCGGCCTCGTCAAAGAAAAACCCAGATGGAGGGCTGACCTTGGGCCACCAGAAAAGCTCCATGCCGCGCTGGCTAGTTACTGCGACCTTTTCGATTTCCCCATGGCAATAGGAAGGGGCAAGGAGAAGGGAGAGGCAGAGCAATGGGATGATTTTCATGGGATTCCTCACGCTAGATCGACGCGTGGTGGGTGATGCCTAACGACGAAGCTGACCGGCCCCAACCTGGCGGCGCGGTGGTGGGAGGGGTCTGTTTTGCTTTTCCTGGTTCATGGTGGAGGCCGAGATGGTTGGGTTCGTGTCGAGCGCAGGGTTAGGCTCAATACGGTTCACTTAAGGTTTACAACTCGAATTACCGGGCACCAGTAAGCCGTGCACGGTATTGATCTGTCACGTAGATTCCATCCGCTCATCTTACGCTTCACGCCGCGGGGATTGGAGCGGAACCTGCTCGAGCACACCTGCTCGTCCAGGAGTTCTCGAAGCACGCTGGCGTGGGCTTTCAGGCGTTCGTCTGGGGGGAGAGAGCCGCGAAGCGCGGCAGAGTCCGTTTGACCACGCGCACGGCGTGGACGAAAGATAAGCGATCTGGGTCCACCTCCGCGCCCACGGCGGCCTCGTGCATGAGCCCTCGGATGGCGTAATGGGCGAGCAGGAGCCCGTAGAACTCCTGGCGCACCAGATCGGGGGTCTTGCTGCGCAGGAGCATCTGCCGGCCGCGCAGGTGGGTCTTGAGCTCATCGAAAGCAGCCTCGATCTCCCAGCGCTCGGTATAGAGAGCCGCCAGTTCTTTGGCAGGGGCGGCCTTGGGCTCAAGAATGGTCGTGACGATACGGTAGCTGGGTTCTCCCTCGGGGTGTTCGGCGAGGCGCGGATCACGAGAGCGGTCCAGGGTGTATTCCACGACCCGTACGGGGACCCCCTTGGAGCGGGTGCGCCAGCGATCCTTGATGTCGAAGATGTGGGTGAGGTAGGAGCCGTCCTCTAGCTCCTCCTCCCTGGGCAGATTCAGCTTGGAGTTGACGCGCCACGCCAGGTCCGCGCCGGTGGCATGGGCCTTGGCCCAGAAGTCAAAGCCGAAAAAGCCCCGGTCGGCGAGACAGAGCATGCCGCGCTGCAGGGCGGGGAGCACTTCTTCTGCCAAGACGCGCTCACTGGTCCTGAAGGGCCCCAGGTTGGAAGCGAAGAGCACGTGAGTACCACTTTCGACCAGGGAAACGAAGCGTAGCTGCGGGAAGCCGCTCTCGCCGCGAGAGGCGGAAGGGCGGCCAAATTCGGCGTCATTGGCGGGGTCATCCGGAAGGTCCAGGGTGCTGCCGTCGATGCTGACCACGCGCCACTTGTGGAACCAGGCTCCCTTGGTTTGGGGCGTGGCGATCGGTTGGGCCAGATCGCGGTAGAGCTGGCGCAAGGGCTCCCAGCCAAGGCGGGAGCGGGCCTGGGAGATACCGGATTTGCCGGTGACCTTGGGGTCGGCATCGAAACCATGCAGCCACCGCAGGCCTTCCAGGAGGCAGCGCAGGACCTCGCGAGAGGACACCTGATGGAACAGCGCGAGGGCGATGACGTAGTAGACCACCACATGGGCCGGAAGGTCGCGCTGGCGCTGGCTCTCATTCCCCGTAGCCCGCAAGGCGGCCTCGACGCTCTTGGCAGGGAACTTCTGGGCGATGGCGCCCAGGGTGATGTAATCCGAGATCCTGGTGTCGCTCTCAAACGTCGCTGCGGTTCTGGACATGCCGAGCCCCACTAACAAAAATAGGCCCGGGAGGGCAGACGTCAAGGCTTAAGTGAACGGTATTAGGGTTAGACACGTGTTCCATCTTCGTAATGGAAATGCTCCTGAGATGCAGATGTGAAAGCTCCAATGAAATCGGAATCAGTGCCTTTGGCGGCTAGTTTCTCAGGGGAAAGATTGGTGCAGTTATTTGCAATTGCCCATTCAAAGCAACCCTCATTCAATGGATAGGCCGTGAGGACACCGGACAGCCGATGTTTCCTAATCCAGGTTTCAGCGAGGTCAAGTTCCTCGAAGATTGCTCCAGGAAAACGCCCCTTGCCTCCATTGAATACCCATACCTGTCGTCTTGAAAGCATTAGATTACTCACTCTCTGTTTCATTAATTTGCCGAGGAAAACGACCTGTCGCAAGTCTAATCTCTTACGCCAATAGCTTTAAATCTTTGCCTCTAGCACTATGCATCCGCGGGAGCCGGCGCATAAGCGTCTAACGACGAAACTGACCGGCCCCAACCTGGCGGCGCGGATGTGGGAGATGAATGGACTGGTCATTCGGTTTCATGGTGGGAGCCGAACTGGTTGGGGTCCGCGTCGAGCGCAGGGTTGGACGAAGCGCTACGCGCAT
>DBME01000173.1 GCA_002298155.1 Holophagaceae bacterium UBA706
CCCTCGCCGCCAAGGGGAGCGTCTACGGGCGGTTCGCCATCGCCTTCTACGACGACGACTCGGTCAAGGAGCGCAAGGCCCTGGAACAGGGCGCCCGGGACGGCATCCCCCTGGCCATGGTGTACCTGGCCAGGGCCATCGCCCGGGGGGCTTCAACCCCGGAGGACAGCGAGGAGATCCGGTCCTGGCTGGATCTGGCCCTGGAACTGGGCGAGCCCCTGGCCAAGATCGAGAAGGGGGTGCAGCTCGCCCTGGGCAAGCTGGGCCCGCGGGACACCGCCGGCGCGGAGCGGCTCTTTGCGGAAGGGACCCTTGACTGCCCCGACCTCTGCCCCGAGGTCGGGCATTTCTACTGGGTCAAGAGCGAGGGCGTGATCCCCAAGGAGGAATCGGATCCCAAGGGCCTGGCCTACTGGCGAAAAGCAGCCCTCCGCGGGGATATCGGTTCCATGGCGCTGGTGGGGCAGTGCTACATGAATGGCGTGCACGTGGCCAGGGACATCAAGGAGGGCCTGCGCTGGACCGAGCAGGCTGCCCAGGGTGGCGATGTCCCCGCCATGATGGACCTGGGACTCCATTACGCCTGGGGTGAGGAGGACACCCACAAGGGCCGGGATGGCGAGAGGGCGGTCCATTGGTTCTCCAAGGCCGCGGAGAAAGGCGACACGCTGGCTGTCGTGTTCCTGGCGGACATGTACCGGGAGGGCAGGGCCGTGCCGAAGGACCTTCCGCGCGCTCTGCAGCTCTACCGGAACCTGGTGGAAGATGACGTCCGGGACGCGATGGTCCACCTGGGCGAGATGTACGAAAAAGGGGAGGGCGTCCCCCAGGACTGGTCCGAGGCCTACTTTTGGTACGTTCTGGGTTGGGACAAGGTCGGCTGGGAATTCGGCCCGCCCCGGGTCAACCCGCACCTGGCGGCCGAGGCCCGTACCCGGATCGAGGCCCGGGCCGCCGCCTGGCGCCGGAGCCGGGCGGAACGGGGCCGGAATGCGGACCAGTTCCGCCTCGGGGAGATGTACGAAAAAGGGCTCGGCGTGCCCAGGGACCTGTCCAAGGCCTATTTCTGGTACATCCTTGCCGGCCCCGAGTGGCCCTGGGGCCGGCAGAAGCTGGCCGGACAGGTTCCCGTCGCGGAGCGCGCGTCCATCGAGGCCCAGGCCAAGGCCTGGAAACCCAAGGGCCAGCCTCCCGCCAAGCATGGGGGCAAGTCCTCCCCCAAGCGGTAGCCGTCCCCGTCAGAGCGTCGGGATATCCATGTAGTCGAAGGGGTTGACCTTCCAGTCGTCGGGATCCTCGTTGCCGATGATGGCGTCGCCGGCGTGCTCCGGCAGGGCCAGGTCCACGTCCACGGGGTCCATCTTGCGGCGGCGCTGGCAGTCGTACATGACCCGCACCTTGGGCGTGAGGAGGCCTTCGTGGCTCTGCTCCAGCACCACGGCCAGGCGCTGGCTCTCCAGCTGCACCAGGGAACCCACGGGGTAGATGCCCAGGGCGTGGATGAAGTGCTGGACCAGCTCCTCGTCCATGTGGGGCTCGGCGTTGGTGCTGCGGTCGCTCCACTCGTAGATCTTCTTGAGGGCGAGGGGGGGTTCCATGCCCTTGTGGTAGACGCGGTTGGAGGTGATGGCGTCATAGACATCCACGATGGCGGCCATGCGGCCCAGGAGGGAGATCTCCGTGCCCTTCTTGCGCAGGGGGTAGCCCGTGCCGCAGTACTTCTCGTGGTGTTCGCCGGCCACCTGGATGACCGTGTCGGAGATGCCGGGGGTCTTGGCCAGCACCTCGAGGCCCAGGTTCACGTGGTTCTTCATGATCGTGAACTCGGCGTCCGTGAGCTTGCCGGGCTTGTTCAGGATGTGGTCGGGCACGCGCATCTTGCCGATGTCGTGGAGCATTCCCGCCCTGCGCACCAAGACGATTTCTTTGTCGGAAAGTCTTAAGAATTTTGCCAGGTTGGCAGCAAAATGGCTCACGCGTTCGGAATGGCCGCGGGTGTAGGTGTCCTTGGCTTCCACGGCATGCACCAGGGAGAAGACGATCTCGTCGTTGATGGANNGCCGATGTCGTGGAGCATGCCGCCCACGCCCGCCTCGTGGATGACCTCCGGCGGCAGCTCCATGGCGCGGCAGAAGGAGATGAGCAGGGTGGCGACGCTGACCGAGTGGTGGAAGGTGTAGGTGTCCCCCTCGCGGATGCGGCACAGGCTCACGAGGGTGCCGGGGTTGCGCAGGATGGACTCGGTGATCTGGTTGATGACGGGGGTGACTCGCTCCACCTTGATCTGCTTGCCCATGCGCACGTCGCCCAGGACCGAGTGGATGACCTTGTTGGCCTCCTTCTGGATCTCCTTCGCGAAGACCAGCTCCTCCTTGTGGGAGGTGCGCACCTCGGGAGAGGGGGCCGTGGCCACCGGGGAGTGGAAGATCTTCTCCTCGATGATGTGCTCCACCTGGGCCTGGCTGGGGGCCTCCACCGTCTCCAGGACGTCCATGCCCTTGAGGGTGTCGATGTACACCTCGGTGATGCCGCTCTTGGCGATCTTCTCCAGATCCGTTTCCTTGCGCAGCATGAAGCTGTTCCGCAGGAAGGAGTGGTCCATCCAACCGCAGTTGAGGTCGTGGATGAACATTCCCAGCCTGAGGTCCTGCTTCTTAACCTTCTTGATCATGGGCCCGTCCGCTAAGGCTTCTTCCGTTCAAACCTAGCGTTGAGCCCGGGGGGTGTCACGTGAAACTTTCAACGTCTTGGGGAAATGACAGGGCCATGTAACTGGCAACAGGATTCTTCGACTTCGGCCCCGGGTAGCGGGCGTCTTCGCGGGGTGACACCGGGTTCCGTGGGCCTCCGGTAAGTCCTCCCGAGGCAGGGGCGCGGCCCATGGCACGTTCCGTGACCAGGGTGGGGCCACCCCTCCCCGGAGCCCCCATGAAAGCCCTCCTCCTCTGCTGGTTCATCCTCACAGCCTCCATCCCCGCCCTTGCCGGCAAGGCCCCCAAGTCCCCCGCCGAACCGGTGGACCTCAACACCGCCACCGCCACCGAGCTGATGCAGCTGCCCAGGGTGGGGGCCCGCACCGCCGAGCGCATCCTGGCCTACCGCAGGGACCACGGCCCCTTCCAGCGCCCCGAGGACCTCATGGGCGTCAAGGGCATCGGCGAGAAGGCCTTCCTGCGCCTGCGTCCCCACGTGCGCGTGGGGACGGCGCCGTGAGGGCCCCGGGCTTCAGTCTGCTGGAGACGACGCTGGCCATGGGGCTCATGGGCATCCTGGGGGCGGCGGGCGGCGCGTCGCTGCCCGGGCCCGGCCTGGCCTTCGTGCCCGGGGAGATGCGGGGGGCCCTGGATCAGGCCTTCCTCCTGGCCCGGGCCCGGGGGCGGGAGGTGCGGGTCGCCCTGGGGGCCGAGGGCGGCGAAATCCCCCCCGTGCGCCTGCCCCGGGGCGTGCGCTGGGGGCTGCCCGGCGCAGCCATCCCACTGCCACGGGACATGGACGCGCCCGTGCGGGCCCATGTCACCGGTGCCTCCCATCCCTTCATCGTCGTTTCGCCCCGGGGTACCGTCACCGCCGCGGCATGGTTCGTTACGGACGGCCGGGACGCCCTGTGCCTGCGCCTCTCGGGGCAGGGCCGCATCCGCCTCCTGCGCTGGCGCCGGGAGCTGCAAGCCTGGATGGAGGCCTGACATGCGCATCGCCGACCTCTCCCCCGAGCAGCGTCCCCGGGAGCGGCTCCTGGCGGGCCAGGGCGACGCCCTGAGCGACGCGGAGCTCCTGGCGCTGGTGTGGGGTTCGGGCACCCGCGGCCGCAGCGCCCTGGACCTGGCCCACGACCTCCTGGCCCTCAACGGCGGCCTGGCGGGCCTCCTGGGCCTGGGACCCATGGAGTGGGTGGCCCACGCCGGCATCGGCCCCGC
>DBME01000232.1:0-305 GCA_002298155.1 Holophagaceae bacterium UBA706
CCTTCCGAAGCAGTGAATGGATCATGCGGTGGCCCTGGGGATGAACACCGATGCATTGGATGAAGGAGATAAAGTCTGCCAATCACGGGCAGCACGAAACGGTCTTGTTACCCGTTCTTAATCGAGGGGCCTGGCGAAGGGGGACTCGCCATCCACGGGGAGCAGGAGCCTCATGATCGTGCCCCGGCCCGGGGCGCTGTCCAGCTGGATGGAACCGCCATGGGCCTCCACGATCTCCTGCACCAGGGTCAGGCCCATCCCGGCGTGGCCGGCTTCCGCGCGGGTGCTGAAGAAGGGCTCGAAGA
>DBME01000232.1:390-4460 GCA_002298155.1 Holophagaceae bacterium UBA706
CCGGTCGAACCCATGGCCTCCCCGGCGTTGGCGACCAGGGCCGCCAGGGTCTGGCTCATCTGGAGGGGGTCCAGGGCGACCTGGGGGAGTCCCCGGGCGGGGTTGAAGTTGATGCGGACGCCGGCGGGGGCGGCCGCCTTGAGTTTGTCCAGGAGATCTTCCAGGAAGCGGTCGGGGTCCAGGGGGACGCGGGCCGGGCGGCCCAGGTTGGCGAAGGCCCACAGCCCGTCCAGGGCGTCCCCGGCGCGGGAGAGGGAGCGGATGGCGTCGCCCAGGGGCCGCTCCTGCCCGGGGACGGCCTGCACGGACCGGAGCCCGGCCAGGGCGCCGCCCAGATGGTCCCGGAAGGTTCCGGTCATGCGCCGGGCCAGGTCCCGGGCCCCTTCCACCCGCTTGCGGCGCAGGATGCGCTCGGTGAGGCGCTCCTCCTCGCCGATCTCCTGGATGACGCCGCGGTGGCCGTCGGGGCCGCGGTCGACGCTCCAGCGGGTCCAGGACCAGGCGCCATCGGCCTTGCGCAGGCGGGCCTTGAAGCAGACGTTCCGTCCCAGTTCCAGGGCTTCCATGAAGAGGTCCGCGTCCTCGGGATGCAGCGCGTCCACCAGGGCTTCGAGATCCTGGGGCGGCGCGGCCAGGCCCAGCACGGCCTCCGCCGCTTCGGGCATCACCAGGCGGTCTCCCTGGAGGTACCAGGGCACCACCCGCGCGGCCATGGTGGCGTCCCGGAAACCCTGGCGCCCGGTGCCCATGGTCTTGAACAATTCGGAGATCGGTTCCCGGGACCGGGGCTCGCGGAAGCTCAGCACGCGGCCCACGGTTTCGCCGCCCACCTTGTGGGGGCGGCCCGACTCCTCCAGGAGCCGGTTGCCCTGGAGCGCCAGCACCCCGGAACTCTCCTTGTCGGACCGGCTCCGCAGCAGGCGGGCCTCCTCCAGCAGGGCGCCCGGATCCCCCAGCTGGCCGCCGAGGAACTGGATCACCTCGTCCATGGCCATGGGTGCCATGACGAACTCGGGAATGCCGCACAGGGAGAGGAACTTCCGGTTGTAGGCGGAGATCCGTCCCGCCAGGTCCACCACGAGGATGCCCTCGGCGGTGGAGTCCAGGGTGGCCCGCAGCAAGGACGCCACCCGGGCGTGGGACGCTTCCGCCTCCTTGCGGGCGAGGGCCTGCCTGGCCTCTTCCAGGGCCCTGCGGATCACCGGCGCGAGGCGGGGCAGGTTGGTCTTGAGGACATAGTCCGTGGCGCCCTGGCGCAGGCATTCCACCGCGCGCTCTTCGCCGAGGCTGCCGGCGAGGAAGACGAAGGGCAGGTCGGGAGCCAGCTCCTTGGCCTTCTCCAGGGCCTCGTCGCCGCCGATGTCGGGCAGCGAGTAGTCCACGAGCAGCAGATCGTAGTTCCAGTTGTCCCGGAGGGCGCTGAGGAAGGCCTGGCGCCCGTTGACCCAGCTCAGTTCGCAGGGCAGGTACTCCCGGTTGAGAAGATCGCCCACCAGCTCGGCGTCCTCGGGGCTGTCCTCCAGGTAGAGGATCCGGACCGGCTTCTTCATGTGGGCCTGGGCCTTCCGCGGTCCCTCGGGTGGACGTTGCCACCGGAGCCGCCCGCGGGGACCTCGGGCAGCAGCACGTCGCGGGTGGAGCCCACCGGGATCCTCCCAGGGAGGGGGCGGCGGGCTTCCATGGCCAGGGCCGCGTCCCGGATGGCGTTGGCCGCGGGGGCGGTGGGGCAGATGCGGAGGGCCTCCTCCGCCAGGGCCCGGGCCTTGCCCAGGCTGGCCTGCGCGTCCAGGGACCGGGTGCGCTCCCAGTGGGCGCGGAAGAGCCAGGTTTCGGCGAGGGTCTCCAGGGACGGCCAGGGGGTCTGGCCCTGCGCGCCGGGAGGGTACCGGTCCAGGGCGGCATCCAGGGTCGGGCGCGGGTCCTCGCCCCGGCTCGCCTCGAGGCGCGCCTTGAAGAGCAGGATCTCGCCCCGGTAGTCCCGGATGAAGATCGGCGGGGTGTCCACGGCCCGGAGCGCCTCCACCAGGGCCGGACCCGGGTCCTGCGCGTGGCGCAGGGAGGCCTGCGCCTTCTGCCACTGGAGGAGGAATCCGCCGCGCACGACCACGGGCGTCCGGGCCTTCTGCGGCAGGGCGCCCAGGAAGGCCGTGGCGCCCTCCAGCTCCTGGCGGGGATCCTGGCCCAGGGCGGCGAGTTGGCGGACCAGAAGGAACCGCGTGGCCAGCCAGTCCTCCAGCAGCTCCGGCGCCTGGGGATCCAGGCGCAGGGCCAGATCACAGTGGGATCCCAGTTCCTGGAGGAGGGGCAGCGAGCGGATGCCGCGCTCCATCTGGACCTCCGCCAGGCCCAGGGAGGCCTGGGCATAGGCATGGTGGACACCCGGGTTGCTCTGCCATAGGCCCAGCTGCGCGGCGGCCGAATCGCGGGCTTCGCGGAACCGGTCCTGGGCGCCGGCGAGATCCCCGGCCTGGAACCGCTCCCGGCCCAGGGCGCAGAGGGACGCGGCCTCCAGCCCCGCGGTGTCGGACTGGGAGGGATGGACCTTCTGGGCGAGGCGGGCTCCCGCCGCCGCGGCGGCGAAGTCCTTGCGCAGGAAGCTGGCCAGGGCGGCCTGGTAGGGGCTCTGGCGGGAGTCGAAGGCGTCGGGCAGCGACGTGGGTGCCGGATCCGGGTCCCAGCACAGCGCGCCCAGCCTCGCCCGGGCGATGAAGGCCTGGAGGCGCTCGGGATCGAAGCCAGCGGCTTCGGCCTTCTGGAATGCGTCCAGGGCCTCGCCGGGGCGCCCCAGCGCCAGGAGGCCGCGGCCCAGGCCGAACCATGCCGCTGCCCGGGCCGGCCCGGACGTGTCGCCGAGCCGGGCCCGGATGCCGTCCATGCATGCCTCCAGCGGGGGCCGGACGCCGCGCAGGTCGTGCACGGGCTGGATGAGGTGGGACCGGTAGTCGTCCACGGCCCCGTCCATCTCCAGCAGGATCGCTTCCACCTGGGCCTGGTCCCGGGCGTTGGAATGGAGCTTCCATGCCAGGAGGACCGCGAGGACCAGGGAGAGCGCGCCCAGGGCCGCGGCCAGCGCCGGCAGCGCGGCGTTCTTCGATCCGCTGGTGGGAATCTCTCCCTGGAGCGGCGTGCCGCCCGTAATGACAAACTTATCCATCGAGNNCGGCCAGCGCCGGCAAGCGCCGCCCACGGCGGGGCAGGGCCGGGAACCTGCGCCTACGGCTGGCCTGGATGGGCTCGCCGTTGTGGAACCGCCACAGGTCCTCCGCGAGGGCCGCGGCCGTGGGATAGCGCCGCGACGGATCCTGCTCGAGGCATTTGCCGATGATGGTCTCCAGGTCCCGGGGCAGGCCCGGCTTGGGTGTGCGCCGCTGGTCCGGGGTGCTGGCCAGCTGCCCTGGGGGGTAGCCCATCAGGGCGAAATGAAGGGTGCCGCCCAGGGCGAAGACGTCCGTCGCCGGCGTGATGCCGTCCCGGTCGCCGCGGGTCTGCTCCGGGGCCATGAAGGNNAGTGCCCAGGACCGCATGGCTGAGCGTCATGGCGGGCTCCCCCAGGGAGACCGCCAGGCCGAAGTCGCAGAGGTACGGCGTCCACCTTCCGTCCGCGCTGCGTTCCAGGATGACGTTGGAGGGCTTGAGGTCGCGGTGGATCACTCCGCGGCTGTGGGCGTAGGCCACGGCGCTGCAGATGTCGAGGAAGGGCCGCAGCAGCCGCAGCCGCTCGCTCAGCCCGGTGCAGGCGGCCAGCCGCTCGGAGAGGGTCACCCCGCGCACGAAGCGCATCGTGTAGTAGAGCGCGCCGTCCTTGCGCCGGCCCAGGTCGTAGACCGGGGCGATGTTCGGGTGCTCGAGCTGGCCGGTGACGCGCGCCTCGCGCAGCAGCCGCTGCATCTCGGCGCTGGAGCCGGAGCTGCGCGGCTCGCCGGGGCGCAGCTGCTCGCCTTCCGGCGAGATCTCCTTGAGCGCGACGTCGCGGCCGAGGTGGTTGTCGTGGGCGAGCAGGATGCGGGCCTGGCCGCCGCTGGCGTGCAGGTAGCGCACCGTGTAGCGGCCGGGGTGCTCGCGGGCGAGCC
>DBME01000168.1:0-3848 GCA_002298155.1 Holophagaceae bacterium UBA706
CGCGGCGCAGCCACACGTCCTCCCGGGGCTCCTCGGGCCAGGCCGAGCCGGGGACGGAGGTGTCCGTCATGACCACCCCTTCCTGGAAGAACTCGTCCCGCTGCCAGGTGCCGTCGGGCAGCACGAGCCCGGACCCGCCGTCGAAGGTGAGCCAGCTCTCCGAGCCCACCCGCGACGCGTAGGCGATGGGGAGGCCGTGGCGGGCGGAATGCCCCTGCAGGAGCCGCTTGCGCAGCGCCAGCTTGGAGGGGGCCGCCCAGGGCGCCGTACGGCCGGGGGGCAGGAAGCTGCCCAGATGGCCGGGGCTGGCGGAGGCGTTGAGGATGAGCGTGGCGCCCTGCGCCGCCAGGTCCGCGATGGGGTCCAGGGGGTACCGGATGGGGCCGGGGATCAGCTCCGCGTTGGCCCAGAGGTCCTCGCACACCGACAGGCCGATGCGCTCGCCCATGTAGTCGACCAGGGGCTGGCGCTCCGGGTCGGCGTCGAAATAGCGGCTCTCGTCAAAGACATCGTAGGCCGGGAGGATGCGCTTCCGGGCGACGGCCCGCCGGGCGCCGTCCTGGCACCACCAGAGCTCGTTCCACAGGCGGCCCGAGGGCGACGGCGAGCAGGTCCCGAAGACCAGGGGCACGGACCCGGCCACCTTGGCCAGGCGCTCGGACTCCAGGGTCACGGCCCGGCGCAGGGGCGCCTCCCATAAGCGGTCCTCGGCCAGGTAGCCGCCCACGGCCATTTCCGCGGAAAGGACCAGGTCCGCGCCCAGGGCCAGCGCCTCGGCGTAGGCCGCCTCCAGGGCGCGGCCGTTGGCCTCGGGGTCGCCCAGGCGTGAATTGAGCTGAAGGAGAGCGATGCGCATCCTTGAATGGTAGCGCGTTCAGGGCCTCTCACTGTCCTCCGGGGCCTCCTCGGGCCACGGGGAGGGTTCGCCGATGCCCCAGCGCCGCTGGTACCAGACCTGCTCCAGGTAGAGCCCGTGGGGCGGGGCCGTGATGCCGGCGCGCCGGCGGTCCCGGGCCTCCAGGATGCCGGGCAGGTCCCCGGGGGCGTACCGGCCCTTGCCCACCTCCACCAGGGTGCCCGCCATGATCCGAACCATATGCATGAGGAAGCGGTTCCCCTCGAAGACCAGGTCCAGGGAGCGGCCCTCCCCTTCCAGGCGGATGGCGTGGATCTCCTTGATGGGGGACCGGGCCGCGCATTCCTGGTGGCGGAAGCTGGAGAAGTCATGGACGCCCACGAGGTGGGAGGCGGCCTGGGCCATGGCCTCCCGGTCCAGGGGCACGGCCCCGTGCACGTGCCACCGCCGGCCGTGGAGGAAGGGATCCTCGGCGGGACCTTCCTGGATGCGGTACACGTAGCGCTTGCCCACGGCGTGGGCGCGGGGGAAGAACCCGGGCGGGGCGGGGAGGACCTCCATCACCCGCGCGTCCGGGCCCAGATGGGCGTTGAAGGCCGCCAGTAGGCGGTAGGGATCCCACTCCTTGGAGAGGACCACCAGCACCCCCTGGGCCCTGGCGTGGACGCCCGCGTCGGTGCGGCCCGTGCCCTGGGGCATGGGCGCGGCGGGATCGAAGGTCTTCAGGGCCTTCCACAGGTCGCCCTGGACGCTGCGCAGCACCGTCTGCACCTGGAAGCCGGAAAACGCCGTGCCCACATAGGCCACGCGGAGGAAATATGGGAACGCCATGCAGGCATTCTAACGCCGATGCGCGGAATCCCCATGTGGGCCAGCCTTCGAGGCACCATGGCCCCCGGAGGCCCATGGAATCATCATCTGCAATTCCTGCTTGGGTTATGACCCTTTACTGAGGCCCATCGAGCAGAGGGGGTGCCCCCTAGATGTCCCAGCACCGCCATTCTTCTAAAAAAAAATTTCGGAAACCCTTGACACCTTTACATCGCAGCCCTAACCTGCTGGTAGTTTAGTTGAAGACTAGAATCCATAAGGGTTTCAGGGCAATCATCCCTTGAAAATCGAGCACCGGTGGGAATCTCCCAATCCCCCCCCCACCGTTTTCCTTTCACCGGGGACACAAGTCCCCATTTTGGAGGTTTCTCATGAACAAGGCCGAACTGATCAGCGCCGTCGCTGAGAAGGCTGACATCAACAAGTCCAAGGCCGCTGCCGCCCTGGATACGATCATCGCCAGCGTCTCCGCCGCCCTGCGCGCCGGCGACAAGGTCACCCTCGTGGGCTTCGGCACGTTCTCCGTCGCCACCCGCGGACCCCGCACGGGCCGTAACCCCCGCGACGGCGCGAAGATCAAGATCGCCGCCAAGAAGGTCGCGAAGTTCAAGCCCGGCAAGAAGCTCGCTGACGACGTCAACGGCAAGGGCGGCAAGAAGAAGAAGTAAGCTGACCTGATCCACCCAAGCGGCCCGGTTTCCGGGCCGCTTGTTTTTTGCCCACTGCACACTCCGGTGTGCAAAATGGGACCATTATCCTCCCCATGACCCTGGATCCGGCAAAGGTCCCGGCAGGGGCCATCCGGATCAATCCGGGGCCTGGAAATACCGGGGCCGCTGTCCATTCCCACCCCGACCCCCGTGGCGGCAGGGGTCTCCTCCATATTCAGGAGTCCGCGCCCCCCTTCCGATAAGATGGCTTGTCCACTGGAATCAAGGGCTGCGCAAAGGATGGAGGGGTAACCATGAAGAAGATGATCATTTTCGGCGGGATCGGCCTGGTGGTCCTGCTGCTCCTGGGCGGCGGCGGCTTCTTCCTCATGAAGAGCATGGGCGCCAAGAAGGAGCCCCCCGCCCTCCCCGGCGAGGCCTCCACCGCCAAGGAAGGCGGCAAGGAGGGCGCCGAGGCCAAGGACGGCGCCAAGGCCAAGGCCGAAGATGACGACGAGGAGGAGGCCCCCGCCAAGGGCGGGGAGGGCGAAGGCGCCTCGGGCCCGCCGGTCATGACCCTCAACCGCCTCATCGTCAACCTCGACGGCCGCAAGAACGCCTTCCTCAAGTGCGACATCCACATCCTGTTCCGCAACCAAGAGCTGGGCAAGCTCGCGGCCAGCGAGAAGCCCACCCCCGAGAACAGCATCATCCGTTCCATGGTCCTGGAAGCCATCTCCGGCAAGACGGTCGAGGCCGCCACGGACCTGGAGACCCGGGAGTCCATCCGCCAGGAGATCCGGGACAAGCTCAACGAGCGCTTCGCCAACAAGCACTCCAAGGAGGAGCTGGAGAAGGCCAAGAAGAGCGGCAAGCCCGTGAAGCCCCCCATCAAGGACGTCCTGGTCGTGGACTGGGCCATCCAGCAGTAGCCTGGTTTGGCATGGCCGTTGCCAAGTCCACCCCTGCGTCCGATTCTTGACGGGCGCCCCCTTCCCCGGAACCCCCACGATGGCCAAACGAAGCGACAGGCTCGACACCGAACGCGTGCTCACCTTCGAGCACGTGATCGCTGAGCTCATGCCCTTCATCGACACCCGGTACAAGCTGGAGATCCAGCTGGGCACCGCCACCATGACCATCCGCGAGCTCCTGGACCTGGACGTGGGCTCCCTCGTGGAGCTCAAGAAAAGCGCCGGCGAACCCATGGAAGTCCTCTGCAAGGGCCGCCCCATCATGCGGGGGGAGGTCACCGTGCTGGAGGACACCCTGGGCCTGCGCATCGTGGAGATCATCGACCCGCACCGCAAGGTATGACGCGGATGGGCGTCCAGGCTGTATCCTCATAGGGTGAACGACGTCTCCGCTCCCGCCGTCCCCGTGGCCCTGTGCCTCGGCGGGATGGATCCGTCCGCCGGGGCCGGCCTCCTCCGGGATGTCATGACCTTGGCGGCCCTGGGCGCGCACCCCATGGCCGTGTCCACCGCCGGGACCGTGCAGAACGGCCTGGC
>DBME01000168.1:3883-4080 GCA_002298155.1 Holophagaceae bacterium UBA706
ACGGCACCTGGGCCGTCAAGCTGGGCCTCTGCGCCCTGCCCGCCGCCGATCTGGCCCGCCTCGCGGCGCGGCTCGAGACCTGGGGCCCCGTGGCCCGCATCTGGGATCCCATCCAGGCCCCCACCTCGGGCGTGGGCCTCCACGGCGCCGCGGACCTGGCCGCCATGGCCGACGCGCTCCTGGGCGCCGGCCCCTGG
>DBME01000440.1:0-127 GCA_002298155.1 Holophagaceae bacterium UBA706
GCAAGGCCCTGCGCCTCATGAAGCTGGCGGAGAAGTTCAGCCGCCCCGTGCTCTGCCTCATCGACACCCAGGGCGCCTTCCCGGGCCTGGACGCCGAGGAGCGTGGCCAGGCCGAAGCCATCGCCCG
>DBME01000440.1:221-775 GCA_002298155.1 Holophagaceae bacterium UBA706
GTCATCACCCCCGAAGGCTGCGCGTCGATCCTCTGGAAGGACGCCTCCCAGGCCCCCGCGGCCGCCGAGGCCCTGCGCATCACCGCCCCCCACCTCCTGGAGCAGGGGCTCATCGACGCCGTGATCCCCGAACCCCTGGGCGGCGCCCACGGGGACTGGGACCAGGCCGCGGCCCTTCTCAAGGACGCCGTGGTCAAGGCCCTGGAGGAACTCCGCCCCCTGGGCCCCCAGGAGCTGGTGGACCACCGCTACGACAAGTTCGCCCGGATGGGCAGCGTCCTCTCATGACGCAACTGCCCTGGCGGATGCGCCGGGCCCTGATCCCGGGGCTCACACCCTGGCAGGCCCTGGCGGGTGAGTGGGGCCTGTCCCCGGAGGGGGCGCGCCTCGCCTGGCTCCGCGAGGCGGACGGCGAGGAACTGGGCTGGCGCCTGGATCCCTCCTGGGCCCGGTCCACGGACCCCTACCTCCTGCCCGGCATCACCCAGGCGGTGGCCCGCATCCGCACCGCCTGCGAACGGGGCGAGACCATCTGCGTCTACGGCGACTACGAC
>DBME01000440.1:812-3955 GCA_002298155.1 Holophagaceae bacterium UBA706
GTTCAACGACGGCTACGGGCTCAACCTGGACTGCATCCGGGACGTGGTGGCCGAGCGGTCCCCGGCCCTGCTCATCTCCGTGGACTGCGGCGTGCGCTCCCTGGCGGAGGTGGCCGCCACCCGCGAACTGGGCGCGGAATGGATCATCACGGACCACCATGCCCTGGGGGAGGCCCTGCCGGACTGCCCCGTGGTCCATCCCGGCCTGGAGGGCTACGTCAACCCCCATCTGGCCGGCGTGGGCGTGGCCTTCAAGCTGGCCCAGGCCCTCCTGGACGCCGCCCCCACCCCCAAGCCCGGCGACGGCCTCTTCCTGGACGCCCTCCTCAAGCTGGTGGCCCTGGGCACGGTGGCCGACATGGTGCCGCTGCGGGGCGAGAACGCGCTCCTGGTCAAGCGGGGCCTCCAGGCCATGGCCGGCGCCAACGGCCCGGGTCTCTCCGCCCTCCTGCGCGCCGCCAAGATCGAAGGCATCGTGCGGGGCAAGGACATCGCCTTCCAGATCGGCCCCCGCCTCAACGCCGTGGGCCGCATGGGCGGGGCCGAAGACGCGGTGCGCCTCCTCCTCGCCCGGGACGCCGCCACCGCCCAGACCCTCATGGACCGCGTGGAGGTGCTCAATGGCGAACGCCGGGAGATCCAGCGCCTCCTGGGCCAGCAGCTGCCGCCCCCGTGCGACGACGCCTTCGACGTGGTGGTGGAGCCCAGTGCCCACAAGGGCGTCATCGGCATCGTGGCCGGCCAGCGCATGCGGATCTCCCAGCGCCCCTGCGCGGTGTGCACCGTCATCGACGGCGTGGCCCACTGTTCCGTGCGGGCCCCCGAGGCCTATGACCTGCGCCCCCTCCTGGAGATGGCCCGCCCCTACCTGCACACCGGCGGCGGGCACCGCCAGGCCGCGGGCATGACCTTCCCCCTGAACCACCTCGCCTTCGTGAAGGCCTCCCTCAACCGGGGCGCGGCGGAACAGGCCCAGGGCGCCCCCTCCGCCGCCATCCTCGTGGACGGCGCGGGCACGCGCCTGGCGCCGGCCCCCGCGGAGATGGAACGCCTGGAGCCCTTCGGCCAGGGCTTCCCCGAACCGGTGCTGCTGGTGGAGGGCGAGCTCGCGGCGCCGCCCCGGACCTTCGGGGCGGGCTTCCGCAAGTTCCGGCTGCAGGGCGAACGGGAGGAGTTCACGCTCTTCGCCGACGAGCCCGGGAGCCTGGACGGGCACCTCCACCTGGCCGTCGCGCCCCAGGACCACGCCCGCTGGGGCCGATCCTGGCGGGTGGACGGCGCCGTGGCCCCCGTGGAGGCCCCATGAGGTCCTGGCAGGTGCTCAGCACGCGGAACCCGCTGTGGATCGTCACCGGCGGCGCGGTGATCCTGGGCATCCTGGGCGTGACCGGCGTGTACATGACGCGCGGTCCCCGGCCCATCCAGGCCGACCCGGATTCCGGGATCTTCCTGGGGCAGGGCACCCGGGGCCGGCTGGGCACCTTCGTGGAGCAGCTGGGGGAGGGGCGCTTCGCCCTGTCCTACGAGACCATCCAGGGCACCCAGAACGAGATCACCCTCAGCAAGGTCACCGGCAGGCTGGAGGAACCCCTCACCACCTGGGGCATGACCTCGCCCTCCGCCACGCGGGTCAAGGGACTCTGGACCCTCATGGGGCCCATGACCGTGGAGGCCCGGAACGTGGCCACCCAGACCCTCGCAGGCCGGGGCGCCATCCGCGAGGCCGCGCCCGCCCTGGGCTGGGATCACGGCGTGTGGACCGGCCTGAGCACCCTGGTGTGGGATGACCTGGACGGCAGCGGCCGGGGCCGCTGGACCCTCCCGCCCGGCTGGCACCGCGGCCTGGACGGCATGTTCCGGGTGGACAAGGGACCGGTTCGCTGGGAGGCCGCCGACCCCGGGGCCCTGAAGTCCCTCACCGCCGACCGCATGCAGGCGGGCCTGGGCTTCAAGGAAGGGCATCTGGAGGACGTCGACGCCTTCCTGGACGGCGGGAACATCCAGGCCAAGGTGGTCCAGATCCGCATCCAGGACGTCATCTTCGATGGGCCGGTGGCCTTCCAGCGCACGGACGGCTGGACCGGCACCGCCGCCCACGGCCAGGCTCCGCGGCCCCCCAAGGGCGCGCCCTTCGACCAGATCGAATTCAAGGACTTCCATGCCGCCCGCGCCGTCGAGGGCGGTTCCGAAAGCATGCAGGCCAACGGAGCCCGCTGGACCCCCGCGGGGCTGCGCCTGGAGGGGGACGTGCGGTGGGAACAGCCCCTGGACGGCCTCCGCGCCACCCTGCGGGCTCCCCGGGTTCTCCAGCGCACCGCCCCGGGCCCCGACCTGCCCGGGAACCTCGCCGTGGGCGAGACGTGGGCCGAACCCCAGGCCGTGCTCACCTGGGGCAGCCGCTCCCTGAGCAGCCCCCGCATCGAGGGCCGCCACCGCCAGCGCTCCTGGGTGATCCAGGCCCCCGCCCTGGGCAGGGGTGAACTGGGCACCTTCTCCGCCGGCGAAGGCCGGGGCAACCCCCTGCGCTGGGAGTTCAAGGGCCCCATCCAGGCCCGCTTCCTGGACGGCGGCGTGGTGCGCAGCGACGCCCTGGTGTGGGAAGGCAACGTCATGACCCTCACCGGCCGCCCCGCCACCTGGACCCGCCTGCGCCAGCGCCTCAGCGGCCCCAAGGTGGCCCGCACCCAGGACCAGGTCACCTTCCCCCAGGGCATCAGCGGCGCCCTGGCCGCCCCCGAGGGGGACATCAACCTGCGGGCCGACCGGGGCGAGGCCCGGGGCCTCGTGCTGGATCTCACCGGCCGGGTGGAATGCCAGGGGCAAGCCTGGCGCTTGCAAGCGGACCATATCTCGGTAACCCTGGGGCCAGGGAATGTCGTGAAGCAATTAACTGCGAATGGTTCAGTTGTCCTTCGGGGACGGATGGGGGAGGGCAGGGGTGACACCCTGGACCTGGACCCGGCCAAGATGACGGCCAACTGGCACGGAGACGTCAGGGCCCTCACGGAGATCCGCCCGTGACGCCCAATATCCGCCTGGAAGCCCGCAACCTCTGCAAACGCTACGGCGACCGCACCGTGGTGCGGGACGTGTCCCTGGACGTATCCCCCGGCGAAGTGGTGGGCCTCCTGGGCCCCAACGGC
>DBME01000440.1:4003-9952 GCA_002298155.1 Holophagaceae bacterium UBA706
CACCGCCGGGCCCGCATGGGCATCGGCTACCTGCCCCAGGAATCCAGCGTCTTCCGGGGCCTGACCGTGTGGGAGAACCTCCTGGCCCTGGCCGAGCTGCAGGACATCCCGGCCGCGGAGCAGACGGCCCGCTGCGAGAAGCTCCTGGCGGACTTCCACCTGCATAAAGTGAGGGAAACCCTGGGGATGTCCCTGTCGGGCGGCGAGCGCCGGCGGTGCGAAATGGCCCGGGCCCTGGTCACCAACCCTCACATCATGCTGCTCGACGAACCCTTCGCCGGCGTCGACCCGAAATCGGTACTCGAGATCCAGGGCCTCATTGCCGATCTGAAGGCAAGAGGAATCGGCGTGCTGATCACTGACCATAATGTCCGGGAAACCTTGCAGATTGCGGACCGGGCGTACATCCTTGCAGATGGAATGATCATGAAGCACGGTTTGCCCCAGGAGATCGCGGAAGATCCAGACATTCGCCGGGTTTACCTCGGCGACCGGTTCAGGTTGGATTGATGGCGAACCTCGGACCCAACCTCTCTCAGCGCCTCGCCCAGAGCCAGACCCTGGCCCTGACACCGGCCATGCAGCTCAAGCTCAAGCTCTGGCAGATGAACCTGCTGGAACTGAGCCAGACCATCGAACGCGAACTGGGCGAGAACCCGCTCCTGGAACTCCTGGAGGACGGGGACGAGATGCCCACCCTCGAGGCCCTGGAGGAGGGCCACGATTCCGAAGTGGCCGAGGCGGGGGTCGAAGTGCCCGAAGGCACCGATTCCGTGGACCTGGGTCCCCTGCCGGATTCCCCGGCCGAGATGGACCCCGAGTCGGACCTGGAAGCCTTCACCGAAGCCGGCATCTCCCAGGTGCAGGAAACGGAGATGGGCGCGGAGAACTCCTGGGACACGGACATCCCCCGCACCAGCAGCCTGCCGGACGACGAACGCACCAGCTGGGAGGACCGCCTCAGCAGCACCGAGACCCTGCAGGAACACCTCCTGGGCCAGCTCTACCAGACCCTGGAGGGGGACGACCCCCGGGCCCAGCTCTTCGAGACGCTCATCGACCACGTGGACGCCAAGGGCTTCCTGCGGGTGGACCCGGACCTCTCCCTGGAGACCACCCCAGCCGAGCTGGCTGCGGAAATGGGCATTTCAGTGGAAATGCTCAAGGAGATGCTGGACATCCTCCAGGAGTTCGACCCTTCGGGCGTTTGCTGTTTCAACGTCAAGGAGAGCCTCCTGGTGCAGCTCCGCCACGCGGGTGCCGAACCCGACGACCTGGCCGTGCGCATCATCCAGGAGCAGTGCGACCTCCTCAGCCAGCGGGACAACGTCAAGCTTCGCAAGGCCATGGGCTGCACCGAGGAGGACCTGGCCGAGGCCCTGGCCATCCTCCGGCACCTGCACCCCACGCCCGGCCGGGCTTTCGATCCGGAAAGCGAACGGGTGGTGAAGCCCGACGTGGTGGTCCTCAAGGGCGACGACAACACCTGGAAGGTCTACCTCAACGACGAGATGGTCCCCCGGCTGCGCGTCAGCGGCGAGTACCGCCACTTTCTGGCCTCCGCGGAAGCCAAGGACGATAAGGATTTCATTCGAGATCGCTACCGCTCGGCCCGGGATTTCATCCGCGGCGTCGAGGACCGGAACCGCACGGTGCTGCGCGTTTCCATGGCCATCGTGGAACTCCAGAAGGAGTTCCTGGAGCATGGCATCGAACGCCTGCGTCCCATGGTCCTCCGGGACGTGGCGGAATCCACGGGTTTCCACGAATCAACCATTTCCCGGGTGGTCAAGGCCAAGACCATCCACACGCCGCAGGGTCTGTTCGATCTCAATTACTTTTTCAGTGCCAGCCTGGGCTCCAACAGCGGGGACGATGTCTCCGCGACGGTGGTCAAACACAAGATCAAGGCATTGGTGCAGGCCGAGGACCCTGCGAAGCCCCTGTCCGACGAGACCATCGCCGAGCTGTTGAAGCGGGACGGCATCAAGGTCGCCCGCAGGACCGTGAACAAATACCGGGAGGAGATCAAGATACCCCCCGCCTCCCGTCGCCGAAGGCGATGAACGTTCACCGCGGTCGACGCACTCTAGACGTAGTGTCGTTTTTCACCGGACCGTCAGGTCCCCCCCTTCAAAGGAGTCCACGATGAAGGTCATCTATACAGGCCGCCACGTTGAGGTTTCTGACGCCCTGAGACAGTCAGCCCAGGAAGGCCTGGACAAAATGCAGGCCTATCTGGACGACATCATCGATGTGCATGTCATCTTCAGTGTGGAGAAGCACCGCCACCAGGCTGAAATCACCCTCAAGACCCGTGATGGAGAGTTCATCGCGTCCGCCGAAAGTCCCGATATGTATCAGAGTCTGGCCCAAGCCCTGGACAAGCTTGAAACCCAGGCCCACAAGCATGCCGGTAAGAAGCAGGCGGGCATCAAGGTGAAGGTCCCCGAAGTCCTGGCCGTGGAAGCCGAAGGCTGAATAACGTCAGGCCTGAGAAAAGCCCGGGTTCGCGCCCGGGCTTTTTCATGCCGGGACGTGCGGCCGGTTCACCGACCCTTTCGGGCGAAAGGTGATGCGAGGCGCGCCTCCAGCCATGCCCGGTCGATTTCCATGCCCAGGCTCCCGTAACTGCCGGACTGGCCCTTTTCCAAGGCGATGGCTGCACGGTAATGCTCCAAGGCGCTCGCCCGGTTCCCCTGCAGGTCGCAGATCGCACCCAGTATGGCCCTGGCAAGGAAGCGGTAAACCTCGCCCGCTTCACCGGTGGTGAGCGAAAGCTTCCGGAAGCATTCGGCCGCCTCTGCCAGGCGACCGATTTCGAAGAGCCCGCATCCCAGTTCGTGCCAAATCCCGGGAGCATCGAAGTCCAAGCCGGCCAGGGCGGCATACACGGCCGGGCTCGCAGCCGGGTCCCAGCCCAGGCGCGTGGCCACTGCGGCCTGGGCGGGCAGTTCGGGCAGGGGCTTGGCGACCATGGCCATGCGGTGCTCCGGGTCCAGTACGACATCCTTGAGCCTGGCTTGGCTATGGAACACGACCGCGTCAAGGGCCCGGGTCCGGTCGGTCAGGGCCGTCAGTTCCGTGCCGTCTTCGAAGGCGGCCTTGAGGGGGATGGGCATCGCCATCGTCCCCAGTCGCCGGACGCGCACCTCGGTGCGGAAGCCCGGTCCCTCCGGCTTGCAGTCCCGCGATTCGATGGCGTAGCAGAGGTAGGAATTGCCACGCACCCAGGCTTCGAAGAACCAGGTGAGGTCCTGGCCCGACTCCAGCTGGCAGAAACTCTGGAACTCCCGCCATCCCAGGGACTTGCCGGCGTAGGCGTGGANNATCCGATCGAACTCCACAGGTCCGAGAACCACCTCAAGGGCGTTGAGGAATGCAGGCCCTTTGCTGTGAACAACCAGGTTGCTGCGGTCATAGCGGAAGTGGCTCTCCTCCCCCGGGGTCGTGTCGAGGGTCGTGTCATAAAGCAGGCCGACGGCGTTGAGGTAGTTGCCGGTCCACGCCCTGCGGCGGTCCAGATCGTACTTCCGGGCCAGCATGTATTCCGTGTCCATGTGGATGCCCATGGCGATCCAAAGCCAGGTGGGGTTGTCGCCATCCAGGACCCATTCGGACCAGTACTGATGGCCGATTTCGTGGGAGGTAATGTACTGCCAGTGTTTCGGGGGCTCGCCTTGCCGGTAGGTTTCCATGCCATGGATCGTGACGATGCCCGTGGCGAAGGGACACCCGCCCCACCGGAAAGGCCCGCCCGGGATAAGGGTCAGGAAGGGGTAGGGGTAGAAGCCGATCCATTTCTTGTAGAACGCCACCGCATCCGCGGCGGTTTCCAGGCAGACCGAGGCCGCCCCTTTCCCTTCGGGGGTATACAGGACCGTGACGAGCACGCCGTCCACCTCACGGGATTCGGATAGCTCTCCCTTTGCCAGATGAATGCCGAACTCATTGATTCCTGCCCCTTCGTACCGCCCCGTAAGCGCATTCCTGCGGCCGCTTGCGGCGACGGCATACCCTTGGGGGAGGTCAAGCTTGACCGAATAGTCGTCGTGACCGCGCCGTCCCTCCCACCAGAGCCGCGGATACCAGCGCGAATCCTCGAATTTACCGTTGGCCGCGGGCTCAAGATGCCGCCGGAACACCGTCGCGAGCGTCACCGAGCCACCCGGGGGCACCGGGGCGGGCAGTTCATAGAAGACGGGGGCCTTGAAGGAGCGTGTTTCCAGATCCTGGCGAGGGGGCAGCTTCGTCCCTCCGCAGGAAACGTCGACGCCCTGGGCTTCGTTGATGTCCCATTCCAGGGCGACCAGGGCGATTGGGCGGTTCGACCGGTTCTCGAAGGTGATGGACTGCCGGCCTTCCAGGACACCCGTAAGGGGATCGAAGCGTGCATCCATCACATAGCGGCTGTGGGGAATTTCGGCAGAGACGAAATACCCTCCAGGCGCGGCCGCCGCTGAACCCCGGGCCGTGAGGGCCAGGAGGAGGATCAGTGAAGCAAGGAACGATTTGCCAAGGCGGACTACCAACATGAATCGACTCGCATAAATGGGTGGATAACTCATGAAAGCACAGGCGGTGAGACGCTCCCAAGGATTCATTACCGAGGGACGCGGCCAGCGTTCCAATTTCAAGGAAGTTGCGTGCGCCTGCTCCCATGGAACGGCGGCATGAGATGAGAATCCCATTAGCCAGGTAATGGCCACGGGGAAGCGATCCGCTGCTGCTATCCTGGCTGCCTATCCCCAAACGATGGAGTGTGATGAACAGGCTCGCGAAGTCCTTCCTGGCGTTCCTATGCATCATCGGAACGGCCCAGACCCCGGAACCCCCCAAGGCCCCGGGCCTCAAGGCCAGCCCTCCCCCCGCCTCCAGAACCGAGACCACCGTCATAGCGGTGGAGACCGATCTGGTGGAATCCGACCCGCGGAACCACCGCGTCACCACCCAGCACGACGGCATGGCCCCCCCCTACCTGGTCCTCTGCGACTACATCGGCGCCCGGGACTCGGACCCGTCCCGCAGGACCTTCTTCACGGACCCGTCATCGTCCATCGGAGAAGTGCCCTATTCCACCAAGAGCTCCGATATCCGCCTGCGGTACGAAACCCGTTCCGGCCTGACCGGCATCGTCCCCGCCTTTTATACGGCTGGCCCTTATGCGGAATGGACCGCCCGTGTCCCGACCATGGAGAGCCTCCGCAAGCTTGAGATGCTCGGGAAGGACGACGAGGTGCTGGACTCCTTCCAGGCCGGCCCCCCCGTGGACGCCATCAGCCTCACAGCCACCCTCGGGGCCAAGGGCGACGTGATGCTGGGGCCCTTTCCCCCGGGAGCCGAGGTGCATGTTTGCGAGGTGCCTGTTCAAACCCCGGCGATCAAGCGCGTTGAGCGGGGTCAGGAATTCCTCGAGCCCGTGTTCGGAATGGCGCTCCCTCCATCCGCCACCCGCCGGGATGCCGCCACGGGGGCCACCTTCCTGACCTTCGAGGAGCGGACCATCCACGGGATCCGTGAGCTGAGCGTGGAGGTCCGCATGGGCGTGAACGACCACCGGTACATCTTTGCCCGGACCCGGAAGGGCTGGGAGCTCCAGCCGGGCGTCTTCCGGTTCCTCTACCGCGCTTTCATGCGGAGGAATATTCGGATCATCGACTAAGCCTGCACGGTCATTCGTCAGAGCCCGTTTTTCACAATCCGAAACGGCTGGCCGCCCGCCCCAGGTTCTTGTTGATGGCCAGCGCCCGGGTCATGGCCCCGAGGGCTTCCGTTCGCTTGCCCTGGGCGGCCAGCAGGCCGCCCTCCACGAAATGCACCTGGGCGTCCCAGGGGCGGCCCGCCAGGGCGGGGCGCAGGGCGGCGAGGCCGCGGGCCGGGGCATCCGGGGTGACGGACCGCAGGAGAAGCCAGGCTTGCGCCACGCCCAGGGCCACGTCGGAGCGGCCC
>DBME01000318.1 GCA_002298155.1 Holophagaceae bacterium UBA706
GGTCTGGCCCTCATCGAGGCCCTGGTGATCTACGTCCTGGTCGCCGCCTTCGCCGTCAAGTAGTCCCGGCGGGCCCCCTCCGGGTCCTCCAGCAACCCCCCTGCCAGGTCCGCCCTGCAGGGGGGTTTCTGTAACTAGGCTTCCATACAGTAATTGGGATCCAGGGCAGGGCACGGCACCCGGGTCGGGAGGGGCGGAAGTTCCGGCGAGGCGCCCTACATCCCGGCCCGGGTACCGGGTAGACTGGAAACCTCCGATCTTTTGAATATTCCTGAGTTGATCCAAAGCCGATTGGAGTTTACTTTCTTCTTTGCACTCGAAGTTCAAGTCGTGGGTACCGCCGGGAACGGAACTACCATTTCGTGACCCGCCCCACCGATGGAATCCAGGCGCCGTGGAACGGATTTCGAACCAAGGCCCGACCCGCTGGGAATGTTGCGCAGGAGGCACCAATGTTGAACATTCAGACCCGCCAGGAAGGTAACGCTTCGGTCGTGACCATCCAGGGCAAGGTCAATTTCGAGGTCACGGCCCAGCTGCGCGACGTCATCCGGGACACGGTGACGACCCTCCAGCCCAAGCTGCTGGTCATCAATCTCGAAAGCGTGTCCTTCATCGATTCTTCGGGACTCGGCCTGCTGGTGGCGGCCCGCAACAGCGTCGACAAGAACAACGGCAAGCTGCACCTCTGCTCGCTCCCTCCTCAGGTCAAGAAGACCTTCGACCAGACCAACCTGACCAACTACTTCTCGATCTTCGCCACGGAGCAGGACGCGCTGCGCGGGGCCTGAAACCATGCAGAAAGGCGTTGTGCTCGTCGTCGACGACGAAGCGCCCATCCGGGACATCCTGAGCTTCTACCTGAAGCGGGCGGGGTACACGGTGCTCCTGGCGGAAACCGGCCGGGTGGCGCTGTTCGAGATGGCCAAGCTGCAGCCTGACCTCATCCTGTCGGATCTCCGCATGCCGGAGATGGCCGGGGATGAGCTCTGCCAGATCGTCAAGGGCGACCCCCGCACCCGCGACATCTACTTCATGCTGGTGTCCGCCCTGGACGGCACGGCCTCCAAGATCGGCGGCCTCAACCTGGGCGCCGACGACATGATCGCCAAGCCCTTCCACGCCCAGGAAGTGATGGCCAAGGTCGAATCGGCCTTCCGCATCATCGGAATGCAGAAGGAGATCAAGCGCCAGAACCTGGAGCTGACCCGCTTCCAGGAGCGCATGACCGCCGAACTGGCCCTGGCCGCGCGCCTCCAGGTGGGCCTCCTGCCGCCCATCCCGGGTTCCGCCGGGGATCTGCGCTACACCCACCGCTACCTGCCCGCGGAGGGCATCGGCGGGGACATCTACGCCATCCAGACCCTGCCCGACGACAGCGTGGCCATGATGATCGCCGACGTGAGCGGCCACGGCGTGACGGCCGCCCTCATCTCCGCCATGGTCAAGACCTGCTTCGAGAACCAGGTGCGCTTCGGTCACGGGCCCCTGATGTGGGCCCAGGCCATGAACCGGGACCTGTCCCGCAGCACGCTTTCCGAACAGTTCGCCACGGCCTTCCTGGCCCGGCTGGACCCGGCCTCGGACACGCTGACCTACGTGGCCGCGGGCCATGTGGCGCCCATGCTCATCTCCGGCGGCGCCTCGGGCGGGCCGCGGACGCCCACGGTGCTGGGCGAGCGGGGCTTCATGCTCGGCATCGAGGAGGAATTGCCGTTCCACCAGCAGAGCTGCCCCTTCCACCGGGGGGACCGCCTCATCGTCTACACCGATGGCCTGGTGGAGGTGGAGCGGGAGGACCGCAGCTTCCTGGGGGACGAGGGCCTGCTGGAGATCTGCTCGGATCTGCCTGCGGACGAGGAAGCGGCCGCCGACCACATCGTGCACCGGGCCGTGGCCTTCAACCAGTCCACGCCTTTCTCGGACGACGTGACGCTCGTGGTGCTGGACCGCCTCTAGCTAGCCCAGCTCCGCCAGGGTGAGGCGGATGCCCTCTTCCAGTTCGGTCATGGGGCGCGTGTAGCCCGCGGCGCGCAGGCCCGTGAGGTCGGCCTGGGTGAAGCTCTGGTACTTGCCCTTGAGCTCGGCGGGGAAGGGGATGTACTCGATGCGGCCCTTGCCCAGGTGCTTGATGAGGGCCTGGGCGATGGCGTTGAAGCTCCTGGCCTTGCCGGTGCCGGCGTTGTAGATGCCCTGGCGCGCGGGGCCTTCGGCGAAGTGGAGGCCGATGTCCACGATGTCGCCCACGTGCACGAAGTCGCGCACCTGCTCGCCGTCGCCGTAGCCCTCGGTGCCCTGGAAGAGCTTGCAGACGCCCGTTTCCCGCAGCTGGCGCAGGAGCTGGTGCAGCACGGACATCATGCGGCCCTTGTGGTCCTCACGGGGGCCGTAGACGTTGAAGTAGCGCAGGCCCACNNACGTTGAGGGGGCGCTCGTTGGCGGGGTCCGGTACGAAGACGGGCCCGGGGCCGTAGGTGGCGGCGCTGGAGGCGTACACGAAGGGGACGCCCTTGGACAGGGCGTAGTTGAGCAGCGCCTTGGAGTCGCCGAAGTTGTTCTCCAGCATGTAGCGGCCGTCCCCGCCCATGGTGTCGGAGCAGGCGCCGTTGTGGAGGATGGCGTCGGCCTTGGGGTCGAAGGTGCCCGCGTCCAGGCGCGCCCGGAAGGCCCGCTTGTCCATGTAGTCCTGGATGACCAGATCGGCGAGGTTACGGAACTTCTCGGAACGCTCGAGGTTGTCCACGACCAGGATGTCCGTGCGGCCGCGACGGTTGAGTTCCTTCACGACGTTGCTGCCGATGAATCCGGCGCCTCCGGTGACGATTAGCACGACGACCTCCTGGTGATGATTATCCCTCAGCCGTCCCGTTCCGGGCTGGCATCGCCGAACTTCGCCAGCCATCCGGGGCCCACTTCGGCCAGGATCATGGCGGCGATGATGATGCCACCGCCCAGGAGCTGGACGGCGGAGAGGCGTTCGCGAATCCCGGGGACCCATCCGGTCATGGCCAGCAGGGCCGTGAAGACCGGTTCCAGGGAGTAGAGGATGGCCGCCTCGGTGCTGCCGAGGTGGGCCTGCAGGGTGGACATGAGATAGAAGGCCAGGGAGGTGGCCAGGACGCCCAAGTACAGCAGGCTGATCCAGACGCCCGGCACCGCCAGGGCCTGGCGCGCGTTCTGGAACCCGTGGGGCGCCGGCAGGAAGGCCGTGACCGCGAGGGAGACGAGGGCGATGGTNNGCGCCGGGAGAAGATGCCCGTGAGGGCGATGTGGAACCCGCAGCCCACGGCGCACAGGAGGGTCAGGGTGTCGCCGGTGATCCAGCCGCCGAAGTCCGCCCCGGGGGTGCGCACCAGCAGGAACAGCCCCACGGTGGCCACCAGGGCGCCCAGGCCGTGGGAGATCTTCAGGCGGTGGCCCAGCACGACGCTGGCTACGGGGGTGAAGAGCACGTAGAGGCCGGTGATGAACCCGGACTTGGTGGTGGTGGTGCTGACCAGGCCCCCGGCCTGGAGCCAGAAGATGACCGTGAGGACCATGCCCAGGACGAGGCCGTCACGCACGGCCTGCTTGCGCACGGGAACCCTGAGGGCCAGGAGGAGGATCCCCAGGCAAATGGAGCCGATGAGGAAGCGAACCGTGAGCATGGCGCCCACGCTGAGGCCCGCCTGGAGGGCGTACTTCATGCCTGCGAAGCTGGCGCCCCACACCACGGCGATGGCGAGGGTCCCCGCGACGGCGGTGGAATGGCGGAGGCTGGCGGGCCCGGTGGATCCCGTCACGGGTCAGCGCAGGGACGCGGCGACGCGCAGTTCGAGTTCCGGCTGGTCGGGGGAATCGGTGACCAGGACGACCTTCTCGTTGTACATCCCGGCCTTGGCGCTGGCGGACAGCACCACGTAGACCTCCTGCTGGGCGGCGGGGCCCTTGCCCAGGCCCTCCACCCGCAGCAGCGGGTTCGTGCAGCGGGCGGAAAGGATGCGGAAGGGCTTGCCGTCCACCTGGCGCAGGGCGATGCGGGTGCGCTGCTCCTTGCCGGGAGGCTCGACCCAGGCGACGCGGACAGGGTCGGCCAGGATGCTGGCGAACATCTGCCACTCCACGGAGATGTTGACCAGAGGCATCTTGGGGTTGTCGGTATGGACGATCACGGTCCTCGTCTCGATCTGGCGGTTGGCGGGGATCTTCCGGCCATCCAGGAGGATGTCGAGCCAGGCGTCCTTGCCATCGGCCCGGACATTGGTGGTCAGGTAGGGGGCGTCGGGGATGTCCGTCTTGGTGATGTGCACGGGCTGGCCGTTGCCGGAGCTGAACTTCACCGAGGTCTTCCGGGGGACCGTGCGCAGCACGTCCTGGAAGAAGACCGCGTCGGTGCTGGTCATGATCTCCCGCTGCACCTCGGCCTCGAAGGTGAGGCTCAGGGTGGGGTTGGAGGGATCGTTGCAGACGATCTGGATGGACTTGTGCACGAGCCCCCGGAAGCCGGAGGGGTTGAAGGTGGCCTCCACCTCGGTGCTCTGGCCCGGGTTGAGGGTCCACTGGCCGATGACCGTGGACGTGCAGCCACAGGAAGGATTGAGGCGGCTGATGTTGAGGGGGGCATTGCCCTTGTTGCTGACCTTGAAGCGATGCACGGCCTTGGCGTCGCCGGAGATCTTGCCGAAATCGAAGTGCGGCTGGTCCACGGAGATGGCGGGCGCCTGGGCGGCGCACAGGGCGGGGACCATCAGGGAGAAAACGAGCGTGCGCATGGGTTACCTCGTACCAGATTCAATTCTAGGCTGAAACGAGTTCCATGAGGGTCCGCCAGGCGCGTTCGGGGCCGATGCCGGCCAGGCAGGGATGGCCCGGAACCGCGCACACGGGCTTGAAGCAGGGCGCGCAGGGGATGCCGTCCAGGCGGATGCCGCCGGTCTTGGGGCCCCAGGGGGTGCTGCCGCCGGGATCGGTGGCGCCGTAGAGGGCCAGGGTGGGCGTGGAGCAGGCGGCGGCCAGATGGCTCAAACCGGAATCATTGCCCAGGGCAGCCCTGGCGCCCCTGAGCCAGGCCGCAGCCTCCAGGAGGCTGGTGCGTCCGCAGAGGTTGTGGGTGGCGTCCTGGGCGACGAAGTCGCAGATTTCGCGTTCGTCCGGCGTGCCCAGCACGGCCACGGCGAAGCCTTCCCGGCGGGCCATGCGCGTCAGTTCCAGGTAGTGCTCCCGGGGCCAGGCCTTGGAGGGCCAGGTGGAGCCGGGCATGAGGCAGATGTAGGGGGCCTCGGGCAGCGCCACATCCACCGACGGGGCGTAGTCCGCGTAGGGCATGGGCGGCAGGTCCGGCCAGCGCCGGGCCAGAACCGCGTGGTAGCGCTCCAGGAAAGGTCCCCTGGCGTCCCAGAACGGGCCGCTGTGGGTGTTGAAGAACCCCGCGAGGCTCTCGTCCACGCCGATGCGTTCGGGGACCCTGGCCAGGAAGGCCGCCAGGGCGGGGCGCAGGGACTTGGTGAAATGGATGCTGCGGGCGGCCCGGTGCTGCCGGAGCAGGGCTGCCATGGCCCAGGGACCCGGCTTTCCGGCATCGGGCAGGATGGCGTCCGCCAGGGGATGGTCCTTGACCAGGATGACGGTGCCCGCGGGTCCCCACACCACCAGGGGGCCGACCCCGATCGTGCGAAGAATCCGCAGCACGGGCAGTTGCATGGCGGCGTCCCCCACGAACCGCGGGAAGCGGATCCAGGTGGCGTCCGGGGGAATCACGGGGGCCGTCACGGGCGGGCCTCCCTCAGCCGGTCCAGGTGGGGGAGCAATGCGGCGGGGTCCAGGCGGTCCATGCCGCCCCGGAGGTCGGCTTCGGGGCCGGGGTACTGGACCACCTGCACCCGGCGCCCCAGGGGCGCCCAGCGGCTGGGCCCTCGGTTGGAGCTGAGACCCATGAGGGCCACGAGGGGCACGTCCAGGGCCGCNNGCGGCCGCGGCCAGCTGGGTGGGCCCGGTGGAGGGGCCCAGGAAGGCGTCGCAGGCGGCGATGCGAGCCATGAGGCCGCGGAGGTCCGTGGGGGGAAAGGGCGAATCCTCCCCGGGGGAGAGCACCACCGGGTTCCACCCCGCGGCGCGGAGCACGCCCAGGGCCCGGTCCCACCAGGATGCGGAAGGGTAGGCCGAGGAACCGGAGCTGCGGGTGGCGATGCCCAGGAGGGGACGGGGCAGGTGGGCCAGATCGGTACGGCCCCGCTCCCGCTCCGCCTCGGTGAGTTCCAGGCGCGGCGGGGTGGGGACGCCCCCCTCCCAGCCCCAGGGCCGGAGGAAATCCAGGACGTTCTGGGCCTCGTGGCGGCCGGTGCCGTTGCGGCCCCGCCAGAGGACGTGGGTGGCTTCCCAGATCTGGCTGCCCCGGCTGCGGGCCACCCGGATGGGGACGCCGGCGGCCTTGGCGGCGGTGATGACCCGGGTGTCGCGGTGGCTGAGGTTGAGGACGGCATCCGGGGCCAGGCTGCGCATGAGGGCCGCGAGATCCGTGCCGTCCTCGCGCAGGTGCACGCCGCCCAGCCCCTGCAGGAGCGGGGCCGCGTAGGGGCGCACCAGCCAGTGGACCTCGGCGCCGGGTTGGCGCGCCAGGATCCGCTCCATCACGGGGAGGGAGATCACCAAATCGCCGAGGGCGTCGGTCCGGCCAAGCAGAAAGCGCATGATTGGATGGTTCCTCATTCCCCATGGACCGTCAACGCTGAGATACTGACGCGTCACGTCAACCGAAACGGAACCATGCCCTCCTCCCTCCCCCCCAAAACCGTCCTGCTGGTCGAGGACGAGGCCAGTTTCAGGGACGTCCTCCAGATGGGGCTCGCCCCCCAGGGCTTCGAGACGGTCACGGCCGCGGGCCTCGCCGAGGCCCGGGAGGCGCTCCAGGCCCGGCCCTTCGACGCGGTCGTGTCGGACCTGCGCCTCAAGGACGGCAGCGGCATCGAGCTCCTGGGCTGGATGAAGGACCACGACCTGTCCATCCCCGTGGTGATCATGACGGCCTTCGCCACCACGGAGACAACCGTCCAGGCCCTCAACCTGGGGGCCGTTGACTTCCTCACCAAGACCAAGAACGACATCCAGGAGCTCACCAAGGTCCTCAAGGGGATCTTCAGCGTCTCCGCCGCCGTCACCGGCCCCGAGGTCAAGGACATCGGCGACCTGGTCGGCGTGGGCCCCACCATCCGCAAGATCCAGGCCCTGGTAGGCAAGGTGGCCCGGGCGGACACGACGGTGCTGGTCACCGGGGAGAGCGGCACGGGCAAGGAGATCGTGGCCCGGCTCATCCACCGCTACTCCGACCGCGCCAAGGGACCCTTCGTGCCCGTGAACTGCGGCGCCCTGCCCGAGGCCCTGCTGGAATCGGAACTCTTCGGCTACGAGAAGGGCGCCTTCACCGGGGCCAACACCACCAAGCGCGGCCTGTTCGAGGAGGCCGAAGGGGGGGTGATCTTCCTGGACGAGATCGGCGAGATCCCCCTGCCCCTGCAGGTCAAGCTCCTGCGGGTCCTCCAGGAGCGCACCATCCGCCGGGTCGGGGCCAACGAGGAGCGGGCCGTGGACGCCCGGGTCATCGGCGCCACCAACCGTAACCTCCAGGACCGGGCCGCCCGGGGCCAGTTCCGCCAGGACCTCTACTATCGCCTCAACATCCTCCACATCGAACTGCCCCCCCTGCGGGAACGGCAGGAGGACCTGCCGGTCCTGGTGGACCACTTCCTGGCCAAGTTCTGCCGGAAACTCAACAAGCCGGTCATGACCCTGTCCGAGGAGGCCATGGCGGTGTTGCGCCGTTGCCGTTTCCCCGGCAACGTGCGGGAGCTTGAGAACCTCATGGAGCGGTGCGTCGCGCTGAACTCCGGCGGCCCCATCGGCCCCGACCTGTTCCCCGACAACCTCCTGGCCCCCGCCCACGGCGGGTCCCCCCTGGAGGCCGCCTCCCTGGAAATTCCCGCGGGCGGATTTGATCTGGAGGCCTACCTGGGGGCCCTGAAGGGTCACTTCATGGTCCGGGCCCTGGACCGGGCGGATGGCAACAAGACCCGGGCAGCCCGCCTCCTGGGCATGAGTTTCCGGGCCTATCGGTACTGGCTTCAGGAAATGGGGGGCGCGGGCACCCTGTCCCAGGGGCTCCCCCTGCCGGGCTCCTTCCCCGCCACGGAGGTGTCGGAAAGCGACGCCAAGGGTGAAATTCCCAATGATTTCTTGTAATATCGTGCACCTGTGGCACACTGGGATGCTTGGACAGGACCGTCCGGGCTGCCCATACTTATCTCCACCGACCGTTTCTCCCGGAATCTCGTCATGAAAAAGAACAGGCAATCCGGTTTCTCGCTGATGGAACTTCTCGTCGCCATGATGATCATCGCCGTCCTGGCGACCATCGGGATCAAGAAGTACAACGAGTTCTCCGCCAACGCCCGCTACATCAAGGCCCACGACACCGTCAAGCAGGTCGGCGACGGCCTGGACATGTACTTCCTCAAGCACGGGAAGTACCCTGATATCACCAGCTTCGAAGCCATGGTCGAACCCAACTCCGTGCTGGTCAAAGAGAACATGATCCCCATGGGCGTGAGCGCCACGGACCCCTGGGGCAACCCCTTCGAAGGCAAGGCGGGCAAGTCCACCTACGAACTCAAGTGCGCCGGCGACCCCGGCGGCTCCCCCGACCGCCCACCGTTCTCGGTGGAACCGGGCCGGGTCGGGCCCGCCCCCGGCGCGGCCGCGCCCGGTACCGAGAAGGAACCGGCGAAATGATCGATCTCAGCCAACTTGCCCCGGAAGGGGTATGCCTGGACGGCGCGACGGAGGTCCTGGACCTCGGCGACGGCCTTCTCCTGCGGGATGCGTCCTGGCAGGTGCGGGTCATGCCCTCCAACCGCGACTACTACCTTGAGATCAAGGGCAAGGGCACCTGGGAGGGCACCTGCTCCCGCTGCCTGGAACCCCTGGACCTGGGCCTGGCCATGGAAAGCCAGTTCCTGGGCAGCCGGGACGCTGAGCTGTCGGTGGGGGGTTCCCACACCCTCGGCAGCCAGGATCTGGATGTCGTCTACCTGCCTGAGCCCCTCATCGACGAGGCGGCCCTGGCCCGTGAACATTTCCAGCTGCACGCCCCCATGCACCCCCTTTGCAGGGAGGAATGCAAGGGACTTTGCCCGCAGTGTGGTAAAAATTGGAACAAGGGCCCCTGTTCCTGTCACCCCGAACTGGCCAAGGAGCCCGGGGTTCTCGCCAAGGCCCTCGCGGGTTTGAAGATCAACCTGGAAGACGCCTGACCCGCACCCTGAACCTCCCTTCAACCGACCACTCTCCGAGGAGTCATCCATGCCGAATCCCAAACGCCGCCACTCCCGCGCCCGCCGCGACCGCCGCCGCACCCATGATTCCCTGGACACCATGAGCGCCAGCACCTGCCCGAACTGCGGCGTGTCCAAGCTGCCCCACCGTGTGTGCCCCTCCTGCGGCTTCTATCGCGGCAAGCTGACTGTCCGTACCCAGCAGACCGTCTGAGGCTTAGGGTGGACGTTCCCGTCGTCTACCAGATCGCCTTGGATGTCATGGGGGGGGACAACGCCCCCGTCGCCACCCTGGAAGGGGCTCTGGCGGCCTTGGAAGCCCATTCCGACCTCTTCCTCCACCTCGTGGGGGACGAGGCGCGTCTGCGTCCGCTGATGCGGCAGCTGGGCTTCAAGGGAGAGCTGGAGGCCCGCTGCGCCGTCGTGCATGCCGCGAGCGTCGTGGGCATGGACGACAAGGCCACGTCGATCCTGAAGGAAAAGAAGGACTCGAGCATCCGCGTCGCCGCGCAGCTGGTCCGCGAGGGCCGCGCCGACGGCGTCGTCTCCATGGGCCACACCGGGGCTGCCATGGTGGCGTCCAAGCTGGTGCTGGGCTCCCTGGACGGGGTCGACCGGCCCTGCCTGGCGGCCATCCTCCCCAACATGCACGGGCGCCCCACCGTCCTGCTGGACGTGGGGGCGAACATTGATTGCCGACCCGAGCATCTGGCGCAGTTCGCCGTGATGGGTTCGATCTATGCCGAGGAGGTGCTGGGCATCGTCAAACCCCGCGTGGGCGTCCTGAGCGTGGGCGAAGAGGAAGGCAAAGGCTCGGCCATCGTCAAGGAGGCCGCCAACGCCCTCCGGGACATGGACCTCAACTTCCTGGGCAACGCCGAGGGTCGGGACATCTGGAACGGCAAGTTCGATGTCATCACCTGCGACGGGTTCGTGGGAAACGCCCTCCTGAAGTCTGCCGAGGCCCTGGCCGAGGGCCTCATCGAAGGCCTGCGGGGGGTCTTCCACGAGAACCTGTTCACCAAGCTGGGCGCCGTCTTCTCCCGGCCCGCCCTGAAGCGCTTCGCCAAGAAGCTGGACTACGCCGAGTACGGCGGCGCCCCCCTCCTGGGCGTGAAGGGCATCTCCATCATCGGCCACGGCCGGTCCAACTCCCGGGCCGTGCACAGCGCCATCCGCGCGGCCCTCGTGGCCTGCGAACACCGGGTCAACGACCACATCCAGGAAACCCTGGGCCGGCTCATGTCCCAGGCCGGGAGCCAAGAGCCTTCCTGAGGCCGGCCCCCAGCCCCCGAACATCGCGCTCCCGGAGGTCCCCACCGCCCGGGAGCGTTTTTCAGCACACCCGTCCCCTGGAGCAACCATGAAATACAAGCGCATCCTCCTGAAGCTCTCCGGCGAGGCCCTCATGGGCGAGCAGGGCCACGGCATCGACCCCGTGGTGGTGTCGATGATCGCCGACCAGGTGAAGGCCATCCAGGCGCTGGGCGTGGAGGTGGGCCTGGTCATCGGGGGCGGGAACATCTTCCGGGGCGTCGCGGGCGCCACCAAGGGCATGGACCGGGTGACCGCCGACCACATGGGGATGCTGGCCACCATGATCAACGCCCTGGCCCTCCAGGACTCCCTGGAGCAGCACGGCGTCGAGACGCGGGTCATGTCGGGCATCGACGTGCCCAAGGTGGCCGAGAGCTACATCCGCCGGCGCGCCATGCGCCACATGGAGAAGGGCCGGGTGGTGATCTTCGGCGCGGGCACGGGCAACCCCTACTTCTCCACGGACACCGCCGCGGCCCTGAGGGCCAACGAGATCGACGCCCAGGTGGTCATGAAGGCAACCAACGTGGACGGAATCTACACCGCCGATCCCAAGAAGGACCCCACCGCCACGAAGTACGAGAGCATCACCTTCCAGGAGGTCCTGGAGAAGAACCTCAAGGTCATGGATGCCGCCGCCATCTCCCTCTGCCGCGACAACCATCTGCCCATCCTGGTCTTCAACATGATGGCTCCGGGCAACCTGCTGGCCGCCGTGAACGGCGACGTGGTGGGGACCCTGGTGGGCTGAACGGGGCGATTTGCCCCCGCGGGCGGACCCGAATCGGCTCACAATCGAGAGATGGACATCTTCGCCCAGCTTCCCGACGCTTCGGTCCTCACTGGACCGGAACGGACCGCGGCCTACCGGCACGACGAGTCCCACCTCACCGGCGACGAGCCCCTGGCCGTGGTGAGGCCCCGGGGCCCCGCCGCCCTGCGGGCCCTGGTGGCGATGGCCAAGGCCGAGGGCTTCGCCCTGGTCCCCCGGGGCGCCGGTACGGGCAAGGCGGGCGGCTGCCTGCCCATGGGCCGCAGCGTCGTGGTGGACATGAAGGACTACCCCGGTGAAATCCGGGTCTCCCGGCCCGACCTGGCGCTGTGGGCCCCGGCCAGCGCCATGCTCAAGGACGTCAAGGCCGCGGCCTTGGCCCAGGGCCTCTTCTATGCCCCCGATCCCAATTCCTGGGACCAGTGCGCCTTCGGTGGCACCCTGGCCACCAACGCCGGCGGGCCCGGTGCCTGCAAGTACGGCATGACCCGGCAGTGGGTGCTGGCCGTGGACGCGCTCATGGACGACGGCGAGGTGCATACCTTCGGCATCCCCAGCGTGAAGTGCAACACGGGCCCCAGCCTGGGGCAGCTCCTCATCGGCAGCGAAGGGATCTTCGGCATCATCACGGGCGCCACGGTGCGTCTCGTGCCGGCGCCCCGGGAGCGGCTCACCCTGCTGCTGCCCATGGAACGCTGGCATGACCTCCTGGACCTGCCCGGCCGGTTGGTCGAGGCGGGGTTCCTCCCGGCCGCCTTCGAATTCTGTGACCCCGCCGTGCTGTCCGACCTGAGGACCCACGGGCCCGAGGCGGCGCGGCGCATGCCCGGTGAGGCCCTGGCGCTGCTGGAGTTCGACGACCGGGACTGCGGCTCCGAGGCCTTCCTGGAGGCCCTCATGGACGGCCTGGGGGATCTGGCCGAACACCTCCAGTCCGCCACCGACGCGCGCCAGCGTGAGGCCCTGTGGGCGGTGCGGCGCACCACCTCGGTGCATCTCAAGGAGCGCTACCCGGAGAAGGTGAGCGAGGACATCGTCGTTCCGCGCTCCCGCATCCGCGAGTTCTTCGAGGGCCTCGAGGCCATGGGGCTGCCCACCGTGACCTACGGGCACCTGGGCGACGGCAACCTCCACGTGAACCTCCTGCAGGCCGGTACCACGCCGGCTCCGGAACTGGAACGCCAGCTCATGGACCTGTTCGGCCTCTGCGTGGGCCTGGGGGGCACCCTCAGCGGCGAGCACGGCATCGGGCTGGCCAAGCGCGAAGCCTTCCGGCATTTCGCCGATCCGTACCAGCTGGAGGCCCTGGGGGCCATCAAGAAGGCGCTGGATCCCTCGGGCATCTTCAACCCGGGGAAAGTCATCTAGGAGCAAGCCATGTCCATCGTTCTGGGTCACCGCGGCCTTTCGGCCCGCCATCTCGAGAATTCCACCGAAGCCTTCCGGGCCGCCCTGGCGGCGGGCATGGACGGGTTCGAGCTGGATGTGCAGCCCACCGCCGATGGCGTGTGCTGCGTGCTCCACGACGAGGACCTGGCCCGCACCGCCGTGGGCACCGGGATCCTGCGCAAGCTCAAGTGCGCCGACCTGCCGCTCCTGCGCAACGGCGAGAAGGTCCCGCGTCTCGCCGACGTCCTGGACCTGGGCGGGCGCCTGGTGAACGTGGAGCTCAAGGGGGAGCCGGGCTGGAAGCAGGCCCTGGCCGCCGTGGAGGCCGCGGAGGCCCTGGACCGGGTGCTCTTCAGCAGCTTCGAGCACAGCGAAGTGCTGCAGCTGTGGTCGGCCTGTCTGGATGCGCGCTGCGGCTTCCTGTGGGAGACCGATGAGGCGGACGAATTGGACGAGGAGGCCCTCGAGGGGCTGCCGGGGGAATTGACCCTGCACCTGCCCCTCGCCGCCGTGCGGAGCCGGGCGTCCTTCTGGAAGCCCTACGCCTCGCGCATCGCCCTGTGGGGGATGAAGACGCCCGCCGAGGCGCAGGGACTGGGTTTCGAGCCCGCCATCATCATCGCCGACGGACTCTGACGGTCACCGCGCGATCCGCTTCTGGAGCTTCCCCAGCCACCAGCCGCCGCCGATCCACGCGGCGGACACGCCCAGGGCCGTGCCGGCCAGGGGCAGTGACATCGCCGCCAGGAGCTTCGGCGTCCAGGTGCCCAGCAGGTCCCCGGTGCGGTAGATGAAGGTGTCGATGAAGGGCTTGGACTTGTACTTCTCCTCGGGCCCCAGGGGGATGTAGAGGATCTCCCGGGCGGGCCGGTCCAGGGCGTAGTGCAGACCCCGGCGCAGCACCTGGAAGATCGCCAGGGCGCCGAAGGTGGGCACGGCCCAGAGCGCCCCGAAGCCGGCGAAGGTCAGCGCGGGCATGATGCATAGCACCGTGCGCAGACCCAGCCTGGTGATGAGGCGGCTGGACAGGAAGACCTGGGTGAACAGCGTCAGGACGTTCACCCACAGGTCGATGCGGGCGAAGGCCGCGGTGCGCGCCGCCGTGCCGCTGAAGGTGCGCTCCACGATGGCGCCCTGCTCCATGTACAGGAAGGTGGAGGTGATGGTGAAGAGGAGGATGTAGAGCCCGATGAGGGCCAGGTAGGGCGACCGGCAGAAGAGCCTGAGTCCCTCGAAGAGCCCGGGGCCGGGCTCCCTGGCCGTGCCGGCCCCGGCCCCCATGCCGAAGCGCCGGGCCAGGGTGAGCACGCATTGCACGGCCAGCTCCAGGCAGAGGATGGCCACCAGGAGGAGGGTCCCGGGTTCCAGCTTCCAGGCCCCGCGGGTGAGGGTCTCCGTCACCGCGGCCCCGGCGATGGCGCCCAGGGTCCCGCCCATGGCGATGAACCCGAAGAGCCGCTTGCCCTGATCCTCGGAGAGCCCGTCGGCCATGAAGGCCCAGAACACCGAGACCGCGAAGAGGTTGAAGACGCTCAGCCAGATGTAGAAGGCGTAGCCCAGCGCGGCCCCGCCATGGCGGGGCAGGAAGCGGAACAGGAGGTAGAACGCGGCCATGTTGGCGGCGCAGAACCGGTAGGCCAGGGGGATGAAGCGCCGCCGGGGGAACCGGGACACCAGGGCCGCGAAGGCCGGGTTGGCCAGGAACATGAAGGCCATGGTACCGGTCATGAGCCAGGGGAGCTTGTCGGCGCCTTTGGCGATGCCGAAGGCCTCCCGCATGGGCCGCAGGAGGTAGTAGCCGAAGAGGAGCAGGAAGAAGTAGGCGGTGGAGAGGAACAGGACGGTCCCCTCCCCGGGGCGCACCATCACGAGGCGGCCCAGGATCCGCGGGAACAGGGAGGGTCGGGGTGGGGCTTCCATGGGACCTCGGCGCAATTTGAGATGGACTACTATATAGCTAAACGAGGTATAGTCTTGGACGTTTACTGGGTAACCCGGGAGCAGCCATGTCCGTGACTCGACGTACGTTCCTCAAGACCTCCGCCGCCGCCGCGGCCGCAGCCGCCCTGGGCCGGGCCGCCAATCCCGGCGCCGCCCCCGTGGAGAAGCCGCTTCCCAAGCCGCTGCGGATCCTCATCCTGGGCGGCACGGGCTACCTGGGACCCGCCACCATCGAGTGCGCCCTGGCCCGGGGCCACAAGGTCACCATGTTCAACCGGGGCAAGACGCGCCCGGACCTCTTCCCCACCGTGGAACGCCTCCAGGGGGACCGCGACCCCCTCAAGGGCGAGGGCCTCAAGGCCCTGGAGAAGGGCGAATGGGACGTGGTCATCGACAACTCCGCCTACTACCCCCGTCCCGTGTCGGCCTCCGCGACCCTCCTGGCGCCCCGGTGCAAGCAGTACATCATCATTTCCAGCATTTCGGCCTACAAGGAGCCCAACCCCGAGAACGGCACCGAGAACGCGCCCCTGGCCACCCTCGCCGATCCCAAGGTGGAGGAGATGGGCAAGGAGTACCAGAATTACGGCGGGCTCAAGGCCCTGTGCGAGCAGGCCGCCCAGGCGGCCATGCCGGGCCGGGTGACGGTGGTGCGGCCCGGGTTCATCGTGGGACCCGACGATCCCTCGGGGCGCTTCACCTATTGGCCGGTGCGCATGGACCGGGGCGGGGAGATCGCCGTGCCCGGCGGTCAGGACGATCCCGTCCAGATCATCGACGTGCGGGACCTGGGAGCCTGGCTGGTGCGCTTGGCGGAGGACAGGACGACCGGCGTCTTCAACGCCACCGGTCCCGCCCGCAAGCTGCCCTGGGGCCGCCTGGTGGAGGCCTGCCAGAAGGCCACGCCCGCCAAGGGGACCCTCACCTGGATTCCCGCGGAGTTCCTCGCCAAGCAGGAAGGGGCGGATTTCCCCATCTGGGCGCCCTTCACCGGGGAGACCAAAGGTTTCCACACCTGGAGCAACGCCCGCGCCATCGCCGCCGGCCTGCGGTTCCGGCCGGTGGAGGACACGGCCCGGGACACCCTGGCCTGGTTCAAGACCCAGGAGAAGGCCGAAAAGGGCCGCACCCGCCTGGCCGGACCTTCGCCTGAAGGTGAAGCCAAGCTGCTGGCAGCCTGGAAGGCGGCCCAGGGTCAGAAGCCGTGATACCCTTTAACCAAGCGGGATAGTGTCCAAATCAATCCCAATTGGGAAAAGGAGCCGATCATGGCCGTCAACCTCAGAGGGCGGAGCCTTCTCACGCTCATGGACTTCTCAGTGGAAGAGGTCCGCTATCTCCTTGATCTCTCGCGGGATCTCAAGGCGAAAAAGCGCATGGGCATCTTCAACTACCTCCTGAAGGGCAAGAACATCGTCCTGCTCTTCGAAAAGGCGTCCACCCGCACGCGGTGCGCTTTCGAGGTCGCCGCCCTGGAAGAGGGCGCCCACGTCACCTTCCTGGACAGCAACAGCTCCCAGATGGGGAAAAAGGAATCCCTGGAGGACAGCGCCAAGGTCCTGGGCCGCTTCTTCGACGGCATCGAGTACCGGGGCTTCAAGCAGGAAGTGGTGGAGAACCTGGCGAAGTTCTCGGGCGTTCCCGTGTGGAACGGCCTCACGGACATCGACCACCCCACGCAGATCCTGGCGGACTTCCTCACCATCGAGGAGCACGTGGCCAAGCCCCTGAACAAGGTCAAGCTGGTCTTCGCCGGCGACATCCGCAACAACATGTCCTACGCCCTGATGTACGGCGCCGCCAAGACCGGCATGCACTTCGTGGGCCTGGGCCCCAAGGATCTGAACCCCAGCGCTGAGATCCTGGCCAAGGTGCGCGAGGTGGGCAAGCTCACCGGCGCCCGCATCGAGATCACCGACGACGTGAACGCCGTCGAGGGCGCGGACGTGATCTACACGGACGTGTGGGCCTCCATGGGCGAAGAGGACCAGATCCCCGAGCGGGTCCGCCTCCTCACCCCCTTCAAGGTCACCATGGACATGATCAAGCGCACGGCCAACCCGGACGTGATCTTCCTGCACTGCCTGCCCGCCTTCCATGACTTCGAGACCAAGCTGGCCAAGGACATGATGGACAAGGGCTACGACATCCGCGAAGTCACCGACGAGGTCTTCCGCAGCCACCACTGCAAGGCCTTCGACGAGGCCGAGAACCGCATGCACACCATCAAGGCGGTCATGGTCGCAACCCTCTGAAGATTCCGGGGAACCGGGACGGGGTCAGGCGCATTTTAAGAGGCGAGGGGGACATCCTCCAAGAGGACCCCCCGCAGCCCGCTCCACCACCCCGAACCCCGCCCGAATGGCTCCCGGTCGGAAGGACAGGTGCTGGACCGCGACCGGAAGTGAAACCAAGCGTGAGGCCCCCGTGGGAGCGGGGGCCTTTTTTTATGGTCTTTTTTCATTTTTGAGGGGCAATAGTTGCCCTGTCTGGTCGTATATATTTTTAAAAATCAACACTTAGCAATTAGGCAACCTAATTGAGACTGGGAATTCTTCTTGCATTTCGACGATTTCAGGGCATCGTAAGGCCACCTTACCACCGCTCTCTCAAGTAACTAGCGCATCCACAATCACCTAGGGGTGATTTCCGGAAAATCTGATCGGGATTTCCAAGGCGGAGCGCATTCCATCCCAAGTCTGCCGCCTTCTCCCAAAGGCGGACCTTCCAACAAGGAGTCAGCATGTCCCACCGTAGTTCGCGGATCATTTCCTTCCTGGTGGCGGGAATCTGCTCGAGCGGCATCGTCATGGCCCAGCAGAGCTCCTCCACGCTCAAGGGTAGGGTCGTCGACGCAGGAACCGGCGCTGCCAAGGTCGGCGTCGTCATCACCGTGACGAACCCCACCACGGGCGTTACCCGTTCCACCCGCACCGATGACAGGGGCTTCTTCATCTTCACCTTCCTGCCGGTCGCCTCGTACCAGATCGTCTACAGCTACGAAGGCCAGACCTACAAGGCCACCCGCGCCGCCGTGCTGGGCCAGGAAGTGGACGCCACCTTCAAGTGGCCCGTCACCACCGGCGCCACCGTCACCATCGTCAGCACCAGCGTCATGGCCCAGTCCGTGGACACGGCCACCGCCCAGATCGGCACGTCCATCACCGAGGAGACCCTCGCCAGCCTGCCCATGGCCACCCGCGACATCAACACCGCGGCCGTCCTGGCTCCCGGCGTCGCCATCGTCTCCGGCTCCAACGTCGACCCCACCAAGAAGTCCAGCTCCTACATCATGGCCGGTGAAGGCATGGGCCGCGGCACGAACTACGCCGTGGACGGCTCCGACAACAACTCCACGGACGTGGGCGGCTATGTCCTGCCGGTGCCCTTCGACGCGGTGGCTGAACTCCAGGTCGTCACCAACCAGTTCAAGGCCGAGTTCGGCCGCTCCAACCAGGGCTTCTTCAACGTCCTCACCAAGAGCGGCACGAACGACTTCGCCGGCATCGTGAGCGCCCAGTACCAGAACCAGGCCATGCGCGCCCGCCGCACGGATGAAGGCACCAAGTCCGACGACAGCATGTTCACGCGTTCGGCTACGGTCTCCGGTCCCATCGTCAAGGACCTGGCCTTCTTCATGGTCAGTGCGGAACAGGTGAATGGGCAGGCAGCGTCCTTCGACTTCACGGCCCGCCCCATCAGCATCGACCCCTCCCTGGCCGGCGCCCGCTACAACCTGACCAAGAAGAACGTCTACAGCAAGATCGACTTCAACCCCTCGAACCGCATCAACACCTCCTGGACGTACGGCTACTACCAGGACGAGACCGCCAACCAGGCTTTCCCCCGCACGAGCTCCTACCACGGCAACGTGCTGGCCTCGGCGCTGGGCACCGGCCGGAACAAGACCTGGGCCGCGGGCGTCAAGATGACGTTCATGATCACGGACCGTCTGGTGTGGGAGAGCAACTTCCACCACTTCGACTATGCCAACACCATCCGTCCCACCCAGCCCGGCCCGGGCAACGGTTCGACCCTCGCGGTCATCGACGACTATCCGCCCTACTACGGCGGCAGCGACGTGGCCCGCACCGATCCACAGAACGTGGGCTACGGCGGCATCGACCCCAACTCCTACCAGGGCACGGGCATCAAGCGCACCCAGTGGAAGAACGACCTGAGCTGGATTTCCGGTGACCACAACATCCGCGGCGGCATGGACCTCAGCAAGAACACCTACACCGCCACCACCTGGTTCTATCCCGAAACCGGCGTCGGCCGCGTCTACGTTGGCCCCGGCGGCCCGAACGCCCCCATCAACTACGGCACCGCCTTCAATAACATCCTGAACGCCGACCAGAACGTCTACACGGCCCGCTTCGTGGTGGACGGCTACACGCCGGCGAACGACTTCAACACCTACGCCTTCTACGTCCAGGACGAATGGACGGTCAATCCCAAGCTGACCCTCTACGGCGGCATCCGCCTCGACTGGGATACCCAGCTCGACTACCTCGAGAAGTACGACACGATGTACGCCCAGATCCGGGCCAATACCTTGGCTGCCAGCGAAACTGCGGATCCCTCGTGGAACACGGGCAAGGCCCCTCGCGGCAAGAAGTACGTCTCCCCCCGCTTCCAGCTGACCTACAGGCCCAATGGTGACGACAACTTCGCCATCAAGTTCGGCGCTGGCCAGTTCGTGGCCCAGGTCATCGACAATGTCACCGGCTTCAGCCGCGGCCTCGCCTCCAAGTCCAACGGCATGCCGGCGCGCGCCAACAACGCCGCCGCGTGGGCCTATGCGGGCATGGGCGCCCCCCCGAGCTACGTCGCCAACAGCTTCCTGGCGGGCAGCACCATCGGCCACGTGAACGGCCACGCCATCGTCCTTCCCTCCGACCTGACGCCCTACAACTATGCCAACAACGTCGGCGGTCTCCGCGACTACTTCACGCAGACGGTCAACAGCTGGCTGACCACCGCCACCGCTGATTCGGACGGCAAGAGCCTTCTGGAAAGCGATTTCCAGTATCCCCAGACGACCACCGTCAACTTCGGCGTGTCCTACCGCTTCTCCGAGGCGCAGGCCGTCGAGGCGAACATCCTCTACTCCCGGAGCAAGCACCTCACGGCCAACATCGGCCTGGACGGCGCGGGTCCCAAGACCGAGGAATACGATTCGAACGGCGATGGCATCGGCGATTCGATCTTCTACTCCAACCAGCAGTCCTCCAGCCTCCAGCTCCAGATCAAGTACACCTACCAGGTCGCCAACACGAGCGTTCTCGCGACCCTGGTGATCAAGGACCAGAAGGCTTCGGAAGGCGGCGCGGCGGGTGCGTTCGACGGTCAGGGCGCCACGGGCGGCCTCTACGGTGAAGGCGCGCGGTACGGCTTCCAGGAAAACCCCCTGCGTCGCAGCGCCGGGACCGAGCGGTTCGAAGGTTCGTTCAACATCAACCACAAGTTCTCGTGGGGCACCAACCTCTCCCTCCTGGGCCAGTGGCACAGCGGGCGGGCCTATGACGTGACGGCCGGTTCCACCGCCGACACCTACACCCCCTTCGTCGTCCTGGGCCATGAGGAAGGCATGTGGGCGCTCAACCTCGACATGCGGATCGCGCAGAAGTTCAGCCTGGGCCACAAGACCTCGATCGAACCCTTCGTCGCCATCACGAACGTCCTGAACAACTACGACTACGGGGCAAACTACGACGGTCAGAAGTATCTCGACCTCGGCCAGACGGAACTCAACGACCACTTCGGCCAGCGTTTCGCCAGCTTCCAGGCCAACGCGCCGCGCACCGGCGTGGTGGGCTGCAAGATCACCTTCTAGTTTCCACGGGGCGCCCGTACGGGCTCTGACCTGAAGCACCGATCCCCAGGGGTTGAACCCTGGGGATCGTTCTGTACGAAGGGCTCGTAAGACCCCATCAGGGCCACCATGGGGCTTATGGACCGGCCACCTGCCTTGCGGGGTGCACCCACCTCGAACTGCGGCAGCTACCTTGTCCTAGACCCTGCTGGGGTCACTAGGGCAGGGGGTCGGTGACGTACAGGTCCGACGTGACCACCCGGATGAAGGAATAGGCCACGGAGCGGCCATCCGGGGAAATGGTGAGGCCCTTGATGCGCTCAACCCCTGAACGATCCAGGGGACAGAGGTCGACCCAGGCCTTCCGCTGGCCGGTCTCCAGGTCCAGCAGGACGACCTTGGCCGGGAGGGTGGACTGGTTGGCCAGGAAGACGGCGGTGCCGGACACGTGCCACTGGATCGGGACCTCCCCTTCGCGCAGGGGGCCGGCGTTGCGGATGAGTTTGCCGTCCAGGCCCTGGATCAGGAGGTTGCCGTTCATGGGTCCCAGGGCGAGACGGTAGCCGTCCTGGGAGACGNNAGGGCGGGCCTCCCGCCACGTCCTGGAGCCAGCCCTTGAACTGGCCGTCGGGCCCGACGCCGCCCAGGAGCACCTGGCGCCCCTCGGCCACGAACATCGCCCAGTCGGCGCGGACATCCTTGCACAGGAGGCGGGGGGAGCCCGGGCCGGTGGGGAAGAGCGAAAGCACCTTGGTGGGGTCCGTGGACAGCACCAGGGCCGAGCGGCCATCGGGCGACAGGCTCAGGGGGTCGCCGTCCCCGAGGCGGATGGCGTCGGAACCGTCCGTGCGGCGCAGGTAGGCGCCGCCGGGGCCCGCGCCCTCCTGGGTCTCCACGAGCAGGAGCCGCGTCCCGTCGGCGGACATGTCGGCCAGTCCGGAAGTCTGCAGCCAGGAGAGATCCCGCTCGGTCTTGTCGCCGGGGCCCCTGTACATGAGGGTGGTGCGCTGGGTGGACTGGCCCACCAGGAGGCGCCCGGCCCGGGAGATGTCGTGGACGGTGAGGGAGCCCAGGAGCGTGTCCAGCACCTGCTGGCGGCCGGACATGGTCACGCTGCGCAACTCCCGGCGGTCATCGGCCTGGCGGTAGGTGAAGTAGATGCGCTTGCCATCGGGGGACCACTGGAGGGAATCGCAGCCGCCCTCCACCAGGATCGTGCGCCGGCCCTTGAGGTCGACCACGGAAAGGTTCTCCTTGCCGATGCCCAGGTGCTCCAGGAAGGCCACCTTGTCGCCCTTGGGGGAGACCCGGGGGTAGTCCATGAGGCTGGGGGAGATGGGGGGGCCGAGGTAGAGGCGGTGCCCGATGGGGTATTCCAGGACGTAGCGGCTGTCGTCGCCCGGGCGGAGCACGGCCAGGTTCTGGCCGTCGGGACCCCAGTCCGCATCGAAGACATGCTCCAGCTTCTCCCGGGGCGCGCCGCCGGAGAGGGGCGCCAGGGAGAGGGTGCCTTCGGCTTCACCGCCCTGGGTCGTGAGGAGCGCCATCTCGCCGGTGCAGGAGATGGAGAGGACCTGGGTGCCCGGCGCGAAGCCCAGGGAACGGGCCCCCACGCCATCGGTCCGGCCCACCAGCAGTTGGGAGGGGCCGCCGTCGGAGGAAAGCCCGAAGACGAAGGTCTGGCCATCGGGGGCGAACCGGGCGCTCTCCACGGTGCCCCGCCGGTACGTGAGCCGGTGGTAGTTCACGGGCGCCGCCGGCGCGGACCGCCGGCCCAGGCCGAAGCCGAGCCCCGCCAGGGAAAGGATGCCCAGGCCCAGGGCGGCCTGGCGCACCCAGGGCGGCAGCGGCTTGCGGCGGCGGGGCGGG
>DBME01000280.1:0-2239 GCA_002298155.1 Holophagaceae bacterium UBA706
CCGGCAGGTCCCGGGTGCGGCTGTGGGCGATGGTCACGGTGGCGTGCTCCTCCAGGAGCATCAGGGCCATGGGCTTGCCCACGATCTCGCTGCGGCCCAGGACCACGGCCCGGGTGCCCTTGAGTTCGACCCCGTAGGCCTTGATCATGCTCATGCAGGCCGAGGGGGTGCAGGGGCGCAGGCCGGGCAGGCCTTCCAGGAGCAGGCCCTGGTTCACCGGGTGGAACCCGTCCACGTCCTTGGCGGGGTCGATGCCGTGGAGGGCGCGCTTGGAGTCCAGGCCCGCGGGGAGGGGCAGCTGCACGAGGATGCCGTCCACGCCGGGGTCCGCGTTGAGGCGGACGATGATTTCGTCAAGATCCTCCTGGCGGGTGTCCGCGGCCAGGCGGTGTTCGATGGAGCGGATCCCGGTGCGGGCGCAGGCGGCGACCTTGCCCCGCACATAGACATGGCTGGCCGGATCGTCCCCCACGATCACCACCGCCAGGCAGGGGGGGCGCAGGCCCTGGGCGGTGCGGGCCTCCACGGCGGCGGTCACCTCCGCCAGCATCTTGTCCGCGTGGGCCTTGCCGTCAAGGATCGTCGTCATGGTGCCGCTCCAGGGTAAGTTCCATGGTGCCCTCATTCGAACCCCTTGTCAGGGGGCCGGGATGGTTTGTCCCTCAAGGACAATTTGCTTGTTAATGGGGGCAATCGGCGATATTCTTTTCCGTTGAATTCGGCCTGGATTTTTCCGGGCTCCAGGGCAATCGGTGGAATCCCGGCCGCTGCACCCAGAGCTTGTAAAAACCGTGTCGGGTGGGTTCGGCCCCGCCTTCCCCAGCTTTTTCAAGGTTTTGCAAATATGGATGTCAAGAAGCTCACCGGCCCCGTGGAACGCCAACTCGCCCTGTTGGGGTTCGAGCTGGTCTGCCTCGAGACCGCCAAGGAAGGCCGGGACGACATCCTGCGCCTCTATATCGACCACCTCGACCGGGGTCCCGAAGGCGAAAAGCCCATCACGCTGGACGACTGCGTGGCCGCCAATGACGGCCTCGTGACCTGGCTGGATGTGGAATTCCCCAACCTGCGCGAGACGGTCAACCTCGAGATCTCCAGCCCCGGCCTGGAACGGCCCCTGGTGAAACCCGACCACTTCCGCAGGTTCCTGGGCCGGCTCTGCCGGGTCCAGACCACGACGCCCCTCAACGGGCAGAAGCGCTTCAAAGGCTGGATCCTCTCCGTCACGGACGAGGCGGTGACCCTCGAGGAGGACTGCGCCCTCAAGGCCGTCCCCTTCGAAGCGATCCAGAAGGCCCGTCTCGCCCCCTTCGACGAGGACAAGGCCCCCAAACCCCGGCATCAGCCGGACCAACCGACAGCTGCCGACGTAGAGAAAAGCGCCGGCGAGGAGACGAAATGGCACTCGTAGCAACCAGTTTCTTCGACAGTGTGAAGATGATCGCCGCCGAAAAGGGCATTCCTGAAGAGGACGTGTTCAAGGCGGTGGAGGAATCCCTCGTCAAGGCCGCGGAGAAGTATTTCCAGAGCTTCGACTTCTATGGCAACTTCCAGGCCCAGATGGACCGCGAAACCGGCGAGTTCCACGTCTATGCCCTCAAGCAGGTCGTGCCCCTCGTCGAGGAGGAGGACCTGGAGATCAGCCTCGAGGAGGCCCAGGCCCTGAATCCCGATGCCGCCGAGGGCGACACCCTCTGGCTGCCCCAGGACACCTCCCAGCTGGGCCGCATCGCCGCCCAGGCCGCCAAGCAGGTCCTGGTGCAGAAGGTCCGCGAGGCCGAGCGTGACCGCATCTTCACCGATTTCGCCGACCGCATCGGCGAAGTGGTGGTGGGCGAAGTCAAGCGCTTCGAGAAGAGCGCCATCATCCTCGAGGTGGACCGGGTGGAGGCCATGCTGCGCCGCAGCGAGGCCCTGCGCGGTGACCGCTTCGACAAGGGCCAGCGCATCAAGGTCGTCATCTCCGCCGTGGACAAGTCCGCCAAGGACCCCCAGGTGCAGGTGAGCCGCACCGATCCGCGGCTGCTCATCAAGCTCTTCGACCAGGAGGTTCCGGAAATCCACGACGGCACCGTGGTCATCCGCTCCTGCGTCCGCGAGGCCGGCGACCGGGCCAAGGTCGCCGTGCACTCCCTGGATCCCGACGTGGATCCCGTGGGCGCCTGCGTGGGCCTCAAGGGCTCCCGCGTGCAGGCCATCATCCGCGAGCTCAAGAACGAGAAGATCGACATCGTCCGCT
>DBME01000280.1:2253-3033 GCA_002298155.1 Holophagaceae bacterium UBA706
CAGCCGCTTCATCGCCAACGCCCTCAACCCGGCCAAGGCCCTGCGCGTCACCGTCACCGACCTGGAGCACCGCCGGGTGGAAGTGGTCGTGGATGACGAGCAGCTGAGCATCGCCATCGGCAAGCGCGGCCAGAACGTCCGCCTCGCCGCCAAGCTCACCGGCTGGAACATCGACGTGCGCAGCGAGGCCGAAAAGCGTCGCGACACCGAGGCCGCCATGGGCCAGGCCCTGTCCGAGGCCCCCGCGGAGACCATCGCACCCAAGTCCATGATCCTCGAGGAATTGGGCGAGGTCGAAGGGCTCACCGAGGCCATCGTCGAAAACCTCGCGGCCGCCGGCCATCTGGATATCAAATCCCTGTACACTATGACTGCAGAGCAACTGCTCACCATCGAAGGCATGGACCAGGATCTGGCCTTCCGTCTCATCGACGCCGTCCACGCCCGGTTCGGAGAATAGCTCCTGGGCCTTTCCCAGATCTGTCCTCCGCCCCAACCACCTATCGAGGTATGCCCCTTCATGCTGCGCATCAACCAATTAGCAAAAGAGCTTGGCGTGAGCAATCACGATGTCATCGAGGCCCTCGAGCGGCACCTGAGCATCCAGGGCAAGAGCCACAGCTCCAACCTCACGGACGACCAGGTCCAGGCCGTCCGTCGCGTGGTCGAGCGGAGGGGCGGAGCGCCGGTTGAAGAGGCGCCCTCCCACCGCACCCCCGCCCCCGCCGTCCGGGTGGTGAAGTCCTCCCCGGCGCCCCAGGCGCCCCAGGCCCAGCCTGC
>DBME01000019.1 GCA_002298155.1 Holophagaceae bacterium UBA706
GGGGGTCAGGCCGTTCCTATCGTTCCGATTCCGCTACTGGGTGACGAAGAAGAACTGCAGGTCGCAATCCGTCCGGTTCTTGATGCCCCAGAAGTCCCAGCCCACCCAGCCGGTGCCGGGATTGAACTCGGCATGGCCGTCGCCGAAGCACGTGGTGCCCTTGTAGCCGTAGGTGGCGCCCTTGGCCAGGATGTGCGTGGTGTGGACGGTGTCGGCGGGGCAGCTGAGGACCAGGTGGTACGCCACGCCGGCGCTGAGGGTGATGGGCGATGCGAAGGTGACCTTGTTCCAGGTTTCGCCGTTGTAGGTGTAAGTGGCCTGGGGGTTCATGGTCACCGTGGCGGTGCCCTGGCCCACCACCGTGCCGTCAGCCTTCTCGACGGTGACGGTGAGGGGACTGGATCCGCTCAGGCGGTTCACCCGCACGGAGACGGCGTTGACGGTCCGGGTCGAACCGGTGACGGTGAAGATCTGGCGGACCTGCTGGGCGCCCGAGATGGGCTTGGGATTGACGAAGGAGGAATCCGGCGAGGCGAACCCCTGGATGTAGCCCTGGCCCTGGGAGGCGCCGTCGGAGTAGTCCAGTTCGATGACGGGCGTGATGACGGTGCCGGCGCCGCGGGTGTAGATCACCCACTTGCCGGTGGGGTCCATCTCCAGGATGTTCATGTCCGTGTCGGAGACCGTGGGCTGGTTCTGGGAGTAGGCCTTCCACTGCCAGAGGCAGTCCAGGGAGACCCAGTTGGCCTTGGGATCCGGGGAGATGTTGCTGAACACGAGGTGGTAGATCGTCCCGGCCGTGAGGGTGGGAGGCGTGGGGAAGGAGAGCAGGGGCCAGTGGTCGGTGTTGTACGGAGGCACCGGGTTGTTGTAGATGATGGTGGCCAGGGCCTTGCCAGACGGGAAGTGGTTGGTGGTGCCGTCATCGGTCTGGAGCTGGATCTGGATGATGCCGCCGTCGCCGAGGTTGTAGCCGGGCTTCGTGGAGCTCCAGATGAAGAAGGGGCGGATCGAAGCCAGGGTTCCGGAGTGGGTGGCCTTCAGGCGGTAGCTGGCGACACGGTTGCAGGTGTCGTTGGCCGTGTTGTACCCGATCACGATGTTGGCGATGTCGTCGGCGTTGACGCAGGAGCCGTAATAGCCGACGGTCGGAGTGGGCGTGGGCGTGGGTGAGGGCGGCGGCGGCGCCGGCGCCGGGGGTGCGACCACGGTGATGTTCACCTGGGAGGAGTTGCTCACCTGGGCGGAGTTGATGACGTTGCAGGACAGGACCATGGTGGTTCCCGCCGCGCCCGCCGTGAAGGTGAGGGCGGTGGTGCCCTGGCCGCCGGAGATGGTGCCGCCGGTGAGGTTCCAGAGGTAGGTGCAGCCCGACTGGGCGTCGACGGTGGCGGCATTGTTGGTGGTGGCGGCCGTGACCGAGGTGGGCGCGGTGATGACGGGCTTGGTGGGGGCCAGGGGCACCACGGTGATCAGGGCGGAGGTGCTGACGCTGCCCACGGTGTTGGTGGCCTTGCAGGTGAGCGTCAGGGTGCCGGCGTTGCCGGCGGTGAAGGTCACCCACGTGGCGGTCGGGCTCGTGGTGATCGTGCCGTCGATGATGCTCCAGGTATAGGTCGTGCTGCCTTGCGGCGTAACGACGTTGGCCTGGATGCTGGCGCCGGTGCTCACGGAGGTCGCCACGTCGAGGACGGGTTTCGCGGGCAGGGTTCCCTGCACCGTGACGTGGGTCGTGCCCCGTCTACTTTCCGTGCCGATGGAGGCTGTCACGCTCAAGGTCAACGTGCCGGGCTGGTCGGCGGCGAACTGGACCGAGGTTCCGCTGGCCGAACCGATGATCGTGCCGCCCTCGATGGACCAGGTGTAGCTGGCGTCGGACTGGGGTTCCACGACACTTGCTGAGACCTGCGGGGTTCCGGCGACCACTTCGGCCGGGGCCGTGATGGTGGGCGTGACCACCGACACCACCGGCGGCGGCGTGGGCGTCACGGTGCTCGGGCTGGACCCGCCACCGGAACAGGCGATGAAGGAACAGATCGTGCCTACCGCCAGAAACCCTAACAATCGGAACTGAATACTCCCTACGTGCATGGGACCCTCTGCGGGGAAACTTGATTTCGGAGAATTCCAGAAAACCGTTCGCTGACTTTCCTGAGACCCGGTCTCAGGAGTTCGTGTTCCTGTTCCGGAGGATGCGGAAGACAGTCAAGTCGATCGACGGCTGGATGACCCCAAACCAGATGGCCGCGTACCCGAAGGCTGCGGCAATTTTGACCATGTTGGGAGCGTCAGGAATACTGCTCTTGAATGCGACGACGGGAAGGATTGCAAGGGGGATGCAGGACGCGAAGGAGGAGAGGAAGACGGTCTTGAAGGTCTTCGGGGTGACGCCGAGAAGCTGCTCGCATCCCTCGTGGTTCTTGCTCTGGCTGACCTGGAAATAGGATTTGTACGAATTCAGCAAGGAATTGCCGGCCATGGCGGAGGTCGGCCGGGCAAATGCTTCGTAGGCATTGCGCTCCAGCGCGTTGGCGAACTGGACCGCCACCCCGTTGGCATCGCTTCGGACCACGGTGCCTTCCATCATTATTTTTTTGCCACTTTCGCCCGGAGGGACGATCGCAACCCGGCAAGGACTGCCTACAGGCAAGGAGGGGGCGGCGCTAAGTAGAAGCCCGCCCATACTTATGTTTATCGCCAGCGCATACCGCGCGGCTTTGTCCTTAAACTCCACCCGCACCTCACTTGAGATGGGGACGCGTTTAGAGGCACGTAGATCCTCGTGCTTATTCATCGTGGAACCTCCACGAGGAGAAGATTACGCCTCTTCCTGCCTGTTCGCCATAGGCAGGTCAAAACCGAACCGTGATAAGCTCTTGTATAGTATACCGTTCCTGAAAAAACGTGTCACTTTTTTCTTGTACCCTCGGAGGCTATCGTGACCAAACTCAGTAGCTACGTCCAGTTTCCCGAAGGCTCCCCGATGACCAGCCCCACCACGAAAAGGCACTCGGAAAAAGTTGGAGCGAGCCCGCTCGGCCTCGTGTCCGCCGCCGGTCTCATCCTTATTAGTGTTGGATGTGCCGCACCTGGAATGAAACTCAATACGCATCCCGGATCCACTCCCACCACCACCCGCACGGACGGGATGGAGGTGACGGTGCGTTCCCTGAACACGCCGGGTCAGCGGCTGCCTGAGCCTCCCGCGACGGAGAGCTCCGACCTCACCGGGCTCCTGGTGGACAAGCTCCCCCCCTACCAGGTGGGCCCCCAGGACATCCTGCTGGTCACCGTGTGGGACCATCCCGAGATCTCCCTGCCCCTGGGCCAGTTCCGCACCGATAACGGCGCGGGCATGGTGGTGGACGAGGACGGGTACCTCTTCTTCCCCTACGTGGGCAAGCTCGCGGTCAAGGGCCTCACCACCTCCCAGGTGCGCGAGGCGCTCACGACCCAGCTCGGCAACGTGCTCCGGAACCCCCAGGTGGACGTCAAGGTGATCGCCTACCGCTCCCAGAAGATCTTCGTGGGCGGCGAGGTGCGGAACCCGGCCGTGTACAACGTCACCGACGTGCCCTTCACCCTCGCCGAGGCCGTGAACCGCGCGGGCGGGTTCAGCGCCACCGCCGATGACAGCCGCCTCCTGCTCACCCGCGGAAACCGGACCTGGAAGCTCAACTTCCACGCCCTCATGGGCACGGGCAACCGCATCGGCCAGATCCTGCTCAAGGACGGGGATTCGCTGCACGTGTCCAGCGCCGCGGAAAACACCGTCTACGCCATGGGCGAGCTCGTCCGGCCCGGCAGCATCCCCATGATGCACGGCAACCTGACCCTGGCCCAGGCCATCTCCGACGCCGGCGGCATCCAGGTGGCCTCGGCCCACGCCAGCTCCGTCTACGTCATCCGCAAGGGCGCCTCCTCGGCCCAGGCGGTGGACGTCTTCCACCTCGACGCCCGCAACCCCGCCTCCATGGTGCTGGCCGACCAGTTCACCCTCCGCCCCCGCGACATCATCTATGTGGACGCCGGGTCCCTGGTGCGCTGGAGCCGCGTCTGGAACCTCATCCTCCCCACCGTCTCCGCCGTCACCGGCACCGCCACCGCCACCGCGGACATCAAGTACCTGAGGAAATGACGCCAAGCCCCAGCCCCCAGCCCCGCTTCAGCTCGATCCTGGTGCTTTGCGAGGCCAACCACTGCCGCAGTCCCATCGCCGAGGGCCTCTTCCGGGAGGCCCTCGGCCCTGCCGTGGAGGTGGCTTCCGCCGGCCTGCGGGCCCTGGAGGGCTTCGCCGCGCATCACGACGCCCTGGAGGTGCTGGCGGAGCGGGGCATCGACCTGAGTGCCCACCGTGGGCGGCAGCTGACGCTGGAGATGGCCCTGGCCGCCGATCTCATCCTGGTCATGGATCAGAGTCAGAGGCTACTTTGCGAACGGATGATGCCCAGCGTCCGCGGGCGGGTCTACCTGGTGGGGCAGTGGCTGGAACCGCCGGAGGAGGTGGACGATCCCTTCGGATACGGGCCGGAGGCCTTCCGCAGGACCCTCGAGCTCATCGACCGATGCGTGGAGGCGTGGAGGCCGCGTATTCTTCCGGAGGCGTGAGAACCCGGGCCACCGCATGATCCGTTCAGCCGCAAAGGCATTCTGAACCTGCCATCAAGCGGGTCTTCTCCTCTTCCGTTTGGAGGTGGAATCCCAGCTCGAGGCTGCGACCCACCACGCATGGATTGAGCGGTGTGAATCCGGGAGAAACTGATCA
>DBME01000268.1 GCA_002298155.1 Holophagaceae bacterium UBA706
GTCTCCAGGGGCAGGTCGTAGAAGGGACCGGGGCCCATGATCTCCTCGAGGCCCGCGGCCTCGCCGCCCTCGGCGGAGAAGATCTCGACGTTGGATATGGAAAGCGTCTCGCCGGCCAGGTCGGATAGGGCCTGGTTGGCCGAGCCCATGATCTGGTTGAAGGTCTCCGCCAGGGCGTCGCGGCTGTCGCCGGCCAGCTCCGTGGAGGGGGTGCCGTCCCCCCCCAGCATGAGGTCCACCAGCATGGTGCCCTCCTTGAGGGGGAGGGCGAAGAGGAGGGTGCCGGTCATGCCCTTGGTGTAGTGGGCCTTGACGTAGACGACGGTGGCCTGGTGGAGCACCGAGACGCCCACGTGGTCCAGGGTGTTGCCGTCCTGGGGCTTGATGGCGAACTCCCGCCCCGTGAGCATGGAGAACACGCTGGACATGCTTTCGGAGAAGCATCCGCCGATTTTCTGGTCGAGGTCGGACATCACGGGATCCATGTCATCCCTCCTGCTTGGTGGCGGTCACTTGGAACACCCGCTTCTGGTTGGAATTGAGCGCGACGAACCCCTGGAAGCGGGGGATGCCGTCGACGGTGAGGTCCAGCATGGCGTCGAAACGCTTGGTGAGGGGGATGAGGTCCCCCTCCTGGAGGGCCAGGATATCCGAGAGGCGCAGGTTCGTGCCCCGGATCTCGGCGGCGACGCCCATGTCGCACTTCTTGATGCTCTCCATGAGGAGGCGGGCCTCCTCGAAGGTGCCGGACTTCTTGTAGCCGGTGTACATCTCCTGGTCGAACTTGCTGGCCACGGGCTCCAGGATGATGGAGGGGATGGCGAGGTTGATCATGCCCACTACGGTGCTCATCTTCACCTCGAAGACCACCAGGAGGACCACCTCGTTGGGGGCCACGATCTGGATGAGCTGGGGGCTGGTCTCCCGGGCCTGGATCTTGAAGTCCAGGTCGATGATGCCGCGCCAGGCCTCGCGCAGGTCGTCCAGGGCCAGCTTGAGCACGCCGTCGAAGATGGACTGCTCGATGTCGGTCATGGTCCGAAGCTGCTTCAGGGGGTCGCCGGGGCCGCCCAGCATCTTGTCGATGATGGGGAAGACCAGCTGGGGGTTCACCTCCAGGGCGAAGGCGCCTTCCAGGGGCCGGATGGAGATGGCGTTGAAGCAGGTGGGGTCGGGGACGGAAAGGAGGAATTCCTGGTAGCTCAGCTGCTCCACGGACACCAGGTTCACTTCCGTGATGGTCCGCAGGTAGGCGGAAAGGGAACTGGAGAAGTTCCGGGCGAACCGGTCGTGCATGAAGTGCAGGGAGCGCATCTGCTCCCGGCTCACCCGGTCCGGGCGGCGGAAGTTGTAGAGGCTCACCTTCTTCTGGGGCTGGGCTTTTTTTGCCTTCTGGGGGGCCGCGGAAGCCGAAGGACGGTCTACCGGCCCGGCAGCGGGTGCAGGCGCCTTGCCTCCCTTGGCATGGGACTTCAGGAGGGCATCAACCTCTTCCTGGCTTAGAATCTTGGCCATTGTCCATCCCGATCAACCATCGATACGCCGTTCCTTGAGCTTGCCCCGGAGCCGGAGCATGGACTTGGTATGCAATTGCGATACCCGACTTTCGGTGATGTTGAGGAGCGTGCCGATTTCCTTCATCGTCAGTTCCTCGAAATAGTACAGCTGCACCACGAACCGCTCCTTGGTGGGCAGGCGGTCCACGGCGGCCTTGAGAAGCAGTCTCACTTCCCGGGCCTGGAGGAGGATGTGGGGGTTCTCCCCGTCCGGGTCGGGCACGAAGCTGATGAGGTTCTCGCCGTCGCCGTTCTCCCCGGCGTCCACGAAGGCGCCCAGGGTCACGCCCTTGAGTTCGTCCAGGCTGTGGTGGAGGTCCTCCAGGTTGAGGCCCAGGTGGGCGGCCACCTCCTCGTCCGTGGCGGCCCGGCCGTACTGCTGCTCCAGCAGGTGGTAGGCGGTCTCGATGTCCTTCTTCTTGCGGCGCAGGCTCCGGGGCACCCAGTCCAGGTCCCGCAGGCCGTCCAGGATGGCCCCGCGGATGCGCTGCTCGGCGTAGGTCTTGAACTTGACGTTGCGGTCCGGCTCGAACTTGCGCACGGCGTCCATGAGACCCAGGATCCCCGAGTGGATGAGGTCGTCCATCTCCACGTGGGAGGGCAGGCGGCTGGAGATGCGGTGGGCTACGAACTTCACCAGGGGCAGGCATTCCGTGATGAGGAATTCCCGGTCATGGAAGTCCGGCTCCTCGGGGACCTTCGGCCCCTCAGGGGGGGGCGCGGGCGCGGGCGTGGGCGGGGCCACGGCCTGGGCGTTGCGGCCATAGGCGTCCATGGCTGCGCGTGCCGCGGAGGGCATGGGCTTGCGGGGCTCGGTGCCCTTTCCCCCCGGGTGGCTGCCCTCGGTCATGGCTCCTCTGTGCTAAGGCCTTTCCAGAATGCAGCAAATCCCTCTTTTTGTAAGGGGATCTTCTGCTGCAACTGAACTGCGGCCCGGGCGAAGGCCTCGGCCGCCGGGGAATGGGGGTAGAGATCGACCACGCAGCGCTGCTGGCGGACGGCCTGGAGGATGTAGGGGTCGGTGGGGACCATGCCCAGCACCTGGAGTTCCCGGTTGAGGAACCGCTTGGTGGCGGCCTGGAGCTGTTCGATGGTCTCCTCGGCCTCCTCCTCGTTCTGGGCGTTGTTGATGAGGAGCCACAGGGGCTTCTGGCTGTCCCGCAGGTGCACCACCTTGACCATGGCGTAGGCGTCCACCAGGGCGGTGGGCTCGGGGGTGGTTACCAGGAGGACCTCCTGGGCGGCCATGAGGAGCTTGATGACCGAATCGTGGATGCCGGCGGCGGTGTCGATGAGGAGCCAGTCCGTGCCCTGGGAGACGCGCTGCAGGCCCTGCACCAGGCGGAGCTCGGCCGCCGCGTCGAGGCGGGTGAGTTCCTGGATGCCGCTGGAGGCGGGGATGATGCGGATGCCGAAGGGACCCTCCATGAGGATCTCCTCCAGGAGCTTCTCGCCGCGCAGCACGTGCTCGAGGG
>DBME01000431.1 GCA_002298155.1 Holophagaceae bacterium UBA706
CGGCGAGCGCAGCGAGCAGGGGCCGGGCGGGTTGGGTCGGCGCCTCAGCCCTGATCCCCGATGATGCGAAAGCCGCCCCCCTGGGAGCTTTCCTGTGTCCTCTGTGCCTCTGTGGACCTCTGTGTCTGATCAGTTCGCCCACTACTCCACAACGCCCAGATCCAGCCCCCCGCCCTCAAGCCGAATCGGATTCCGGCACGTTCGTCCCCGTCCAGAACGCGCCGATGGCCTCCACCGTGCGGATGAATTCCTGGAATTCCAGCGGCTTGACCACGTAGGCGTTCACCCCGCACTGGTAGCTCTCGCGGATGTCCTTGCGGTGGCGGGAGGAGGTGAAGGCCACCACGGGGATCCCGCTCAGGCTCCCATGGGAGCGGATCTGCCGGAGCAGCTCCAGGCCGTTCAGGCGGGGCATCTTGAGGTCCAGGATCATCACGCTGGGCCGGCCCTTCTCGCCGGGGGGCGCCAGGAGCTGCTCCAAGGCCTCGGCGCCGTCCCGCAGGACCTCCACCTCCACCTTGGGCTGGAGGCGGTCCAGGGCCAACAGGGCCAGTTCCACGTCGTGGGGATCGTCGTCCACCAGAAGGATGCGCCGGGGCTTCATGGGCGCCCCTTGGCCTGCGGCACGGGCAGGGCCACGTGGAAGGTGGCCCCCATGTCCTCGGCCCCTTCGGCCCAGGTGCGCCCCCCGTGGCGCAGGATGATCCGCCGCACGTTGGCGAGGCCGATGCCGGAGCCCTCGAAGGCCTCCGCCGCGTGCAGCCGCTGGAAGACCCCGAAGAGCTTGCCCGCGTTCCGCGGGTTGAAGCCCGCGCCGTTGTCGGCCACGGAGATCACCGCCTCGGTCTCGGACTCGGTGGCGGAGACGCTGATCCGCGCCTCCTCCCGGCCCCGGGTGAACTTCAGGGCGTTGGCCAGGAGGTTCACGAAGACGCTGCGCAGGAGCACGGGGTCGGCGCTCACCACGGGGAGGTCCCCCACCTCCCACACCACGCGCCGGTCCCGCAGGTCCAGCTCCATGGAGGCGATGATGTCCCGCACCAGGTCGCCCACGTCGATCTTCTTCTTCTGGATGGGGAGCCGCCCGGACTGGGAGAAGGCCAGGAGCACGTCGATGAGATGGCCCATGCGCCGGGTGGCGGCCTGGATCGTTTCGAGGTAGTGGGCGGCCTTGTCGTCGATGCGCCCGGCCAGCTCGCGCTGGAGGAGTTCGGAAAAACCGAGGATGTGGCGCAGCGGCGCGCGGAGGTCGTGGGACACGGTGTAGGAGAAGGAATCCAGCTCCTCCATGGCCGCGCGCATCTCGGCGCCCCGGGCCTCCAGGCTCAGGTTGGCCTCGTGCATCGTGTGCTCGACCTGCTTGCGGGTCAGGGCCGAGCCGCAGGCGCCGGAGATGCTCTGGATGGTCTCCAGGTCCGAGGGGCCGTAGGGGGTGGGTTTGTTGCCCAGGGCGAGGAAGCCGACGCCCCGGTCGCCGTTGGCCAGGGGCACGGCCAGGACCTGGTCGACGGTGATGGCATGCATGGGCAGGGGGCCGGCGATGACGCTCCGTCCCTGGAGGACCGGCTCCCATAAGCCGTCGGGGGGCAGGTTCTTCATGCGCGCCAGGGCCTTGGCGCGGCTGACGCCCGCGGTTTTCCAGTCGGCGTGGCGCACCGCGATGACATCCAGGTTCCCGGCGGGGTTCAGGACGCCCAGGATGCCGAAGGTGCTTCCGGTGAGGGCGCAGGCGACCTCGATGCACTTGTCGGCCACGTCCTCGGCGGACTCCATGACCATGGCGGCCTGGAAGATCTCGTTGATGGCGGCCAGGGACGCCGCCTGGATACGGTTCCGCTCCTCCACTGCCTTGCGCGAGGTGATGTCCATGAACAGCACCGCGAACTGCCCCGGGGCCGGGGAGTAGGCGAAGATCTCGAAGTGCCGGTCCACCTGGGCCCAGTGGGCCTCCTGGTGGAGGGAGCGCCCCGTGCGGGCCACCTCGCTGAACGCCGTTCCCCAGAGGGGCGACGCGGGCAGGGCCTCCGAGGCCAGGCGCCCCACCACGTCCTGGCGGGTGAAGCCGGTGAGCCGCGTGAAGGCGTCGTTGATCTCCAGCACCTTGGCGTCCACCGGCGTCCCGGCTGCGTCCAGCACCACCTGCTGCAGGGCGAACCCTTCGGACATGCCCTCGAAGAGGGACCGGTACCGGAGTTCGCTGGAGAGCAGAGAGCGGTAGGCGTCGGCCAGGGGCAGGAGGGGGGCCACCTCGATATCCGGGCGCTGGGCCATGTCAGGCCGCCGTTCGAAGTGCTCCGTGACGTCCAGGGAACGCACCAGGGCCCCTTCCTGCACGGGCTCGGTGGCCATGGTCAGCCAGCGCACGTCGCCGCCGGGGACTTGCAGAGGGAAGGTCTCCCGCTGGGGAAGGCGTTCCCGGAGGCAGACCAGGGCCTTCCGGAAGACGGGCAGGGATTCCGCCTCGGGGAAGACCTCCAGGACCGTGCGGCCCAGCATGCCCTCCACGGTCTTGCCCCGCTGGCGGGCGGCGATGTCGTTCACGTAGAGGTAGCGCCCTTCGAAATCCAGGATCACGCATCCTTCCCGGAGAATGTCTCCGGGGTGGCGGAGGCCCCATTCCGGGGGGTCATCAGCGCGGCAGAAATCCACAGTGCAATCTCCGGTGGTCCCTTGACCTGGGGTCCCCCCAATTTAAAAGAGATTTATAATTTTGCAAGTGCCTGGGGCAGACCTTCCAGATCATCCACCGCCAGGTCCCAGGTTTCGTCGCCCGGCTGGCCGAAGCCATAGCGGCACAGGCAGCGGCGCAGGCCCGCGCGGCGCCCGGCCTCCAGGTCCGTGTGGTGGTCCCCGGCCATCCAGGAGCCGTCGGCCGTCGCCCCGCACCCTTCCAGGGCCTGGGCCAGGGGACGGGGGTCCGGCTTGAGCGCCGGGGCGTCGCCGCCGGCCACGCAGCAGGTGAAACGGTCCAGGATCCCCAGGCCCTCCAGGATGGGCAGGGTGAAGGCCCGGGGCTTGTTGGTGACCACCGCCAGGGCGAAGCCCAGGGAGCGCAGGGCGTCCAGGGCCGCGGCGGCGCCGGGGTAGAGGCGGGTGGTGTCCAGGAGGTGGCGCCCGTAGTGGCCGGCGTTGAGGGCCAGGGCCTCCTCCAGGCGGTCCGGGCATTCGGGCAGGGCCCGGGTCAGGAGCTTGCGCACGCCGTCGCCCACGAACCCGGTGACCCGCGCGGGGTCCAGTTCCGGCAGGCCCAGGTCGCGCCGGGTGAGGTTCACGGCCAGGGCCAGGTCCTGGCGGGAATCCACGAGGGTGCCATCGAGATCGAAGAGGAGGGCTCTGGCCATTCCCCAGTCTACTTCCTGCCCAGCCAGTCCGGCAGGGCCAGGGAGAGGCCCGGCACGTAGGTGATGAGGAGCAGGCCCACGCCCAGGATGAGCAGGAACGGCACCACGGTCCGGTAGAGCCGGGGCAGCGGCACGGCGAACCGCGACGAGGCCAGGAAGAGGTTCAGGCCCATGGGCGGCAGCAGGAAGCCCAGCTCCAGGTTGGCCAGGAAGATGATTCCCAGATGCACCGGGTTGATGCCGAAGGTCGCGCCCAGGGGGGCGATGATGGGCGCCAGCACGATGATGGCCGAGTAGATCTCCAGCACGCTCCCCAGCACCAGCAGCACCAGGTTCAGCGCCAGCAGGAAGACCACCCGGGAGTGCACGTGGGCCTGGGTCCAGGCCATGAGGGAATCGGGGATCTGGGCGTCCACCAGGTAGCTGGTGAGGCCCATGGCGACGCTCAGGAGGATCAGCACGGCCCCCATGAGGGCCGAGGCCTTGAGGAGTACCCGGGGGAGGTCGCGCACCAGGTGGATGTCCCGATTGATGAAACATTCAACGATGATGGTGTAGAGCATGGCCGCCGACGCCGTCTCCATCATGGTGGTCAGGCCCGTGGAGAAGAGCACGATGATGACCACCGGAAGGAGGAGCTCCCACTTGGCGCCCCAGGTGGCGTCGAGGGCCTCGTGCCAGCGGAAGGGCACCGTTGCGCGGGCCTGGCGCCGGCCCACCAGGACCCCGTAGCCGGCGGTGAGGGCGATGAGGAGCAGGCCCGGCACCAGCCCGGCCAGGTAGAGGCGGTCGGCGGGCACCACCTGGTCGCGGCTGCTGGCCACGATGCTGTAGAGGATCACCGGGAGGCTGGGGGGCAGCAGGAGGCCCAGGGCGCCCGAAGCGGTGACCAGGCCCAGGGAGAAGCCCTCGGGCCACCCGTCCTTGCGGAGCATGGGATAGACCAGGCCGCCCAGGGCGATGATGGTCACCCCCGAGCCGCCGGTGAAGGTGGTGAACAGGGCGCACACCATGGCCACCATGACGGCCATCCCCCCCGGCAGGGAACCCAGCCAGGCCCGGAAGAACCGCACCAGCCGCTCCGAGGCGCCGCTCTCGGCCAGGACGTAGCCGGCCCCCGCCAGCAGCGGGATGGCGGGCAGGGTGGGTGAGGCCACCAGCCGGTACACCTCCGCCGACACCGCCGCGATGGGCGTCCCCTGGGAGAAGAAGAGGGCCATGGCCACCCCCGCCATGACCACGAAGACCGGCGTCCCCAGCAGCACCGACCCCAGCACGCCCGCGGCCAGGACCCACGCCCGGGGCGCCTGGTCGGGGGGCAGGAGCCCCACCGCGAAGGCCGCGGGAATGGCGGCCAGGGCCAGCAGCCGCCCCTTCCACGCGCTGGAGGCGCGCCAGGTGAAGACCAGCGCCATGGCCGCCAGGGCCAGGGGCATGACCGCCTCCAGGCACCAGGCGGGGATGCCGATGGAGAGCATGCGCGGCTCCGCGCGGTTGGCCAGCACCACCCGGGCGCTGGCGTAGGCCAGCAGCGCGGCCACCGCCGCCGACACGGAGCCTGAGGTCCATCGGGCCGCGCGGCCCAGGCGCCCCTCCCCNNACTGGGCGGCGGAGAGGGTGAGGTGGCTCCCCTGGCTCGTGGCGGCCAGGGCCCCCACGAAGGTGAGCCAGATCATGACCGTCTGCACGAGATCCGCGCCGCCGGGCAGGTGGAGGCCGCCCCCCAGGCTCCGTCCCAGGGCGTCCACCATGGGCAGGCCCGCCAGCAGCGAGAAGCTGAGTACGAGGACCAGGCCCTCGGCCCCGTGGAAGAGCCGCCGGATAACGTTCACCGCTTCCCTCCGGCCTGGCGCCGGTACGCGTCGCGCCAGCGGATGGCCTCGTCGTAGGCCGGTGCCGGTACGAAGTCCCCGCGGATGCGGGAACCCGCGGCCTCCAGCGTCTTCCGCCAGGCCTCGCGGGTGCGGGCGTCCACCGGGACCACCTTGAGGCCCGTCCTCTGCATGGCCTGCACGTCGCGGTCATCGCTGGCGCGCATGTCGGCGCGCAGCTTGGCGGCGGCGTCCTGGGCGGCCTTGAGGAGCTCCGGGCGCAGCTCGGCGGGAATGCGGTTCCAGGTGTCCCGGGTGACGACGATACCCGCCAGGATGATGGCCCACTTCATGTCGGCCATGTGGGGGGCCTGCTCGTAGTAGCGGGTGATGAGGACTACCTGGGGCGAGGTGAGGAAGGCGTCCAGGAGCCCCGTCTGGAGGCCCGTGGCCAGTTCGGGGGCGGGCGCCGGGATGGCGTTGAAGCCGGCGGCCTTCCAGATCTCCAGGGTCCGGGGATCGCCGGCCCACTGGAAGAGCTTCTGGCGGCGCAGGTCGTCCGGGGCCGCCACGGGCTTGCGGGAGAAGATCCGCACCCAGCCGGCATCGGCCCAGGCCAGGGGCTCGAACCCTTTGCCCTCCATGGCGCTTTCCAGGCCGGGGCGCATCTTGTCGAGGGTGGCGTAGACCTCCTCGTACGAATCGAAGGCCAGGGGGAGGCTGAGGGCGTAGACGGAGCGGTCGATCTCGGCCAGGCCCGGGGAGGCCAGCACGGCGCCCTGCAGGGAGCCCAGGCGCATCTTGCGGACCACGTCGGGATCGTCGCCCTGGCGGCCGCCGGGGTAGAGGATGACCTTCACCTTGCCCCCGGAGGTGCGGGCCCAGCTGTCCCCCATCTCCTTGAGGATGCGGAACCAGCTGGAGTTCTCCGGCACCAGGGTGGCCATCTTCACGGTCACCTGGGCGGGCAGCGCCAGGGAAAGCAGGGAGGCCAGGACGAGGCCGGCCGCGCGGCGGAAGTTCATGGCGTAGTCTCCTTGGCGGGTTCGGGGTCGTTGAACAGCTCGCCGCCGCGGGACAGGAGCCAGCGGGCCCGCTTCTGGGCGACGAGGATGGCGGTGCGCCGGGTGGGGTCCTTGTCGGGGTCCACGGCCAGGGCGGCCTTGAGGTCCGCCTCGAAGGCCGGACGGTCCTGGGCCGGCAGGGCTAGGGCTTCGGCGCGGCCCACGTAGGCCGAGGCATGGAGGCCGCTGGAGAGCCGGAGCGCTTCCTGGAAATGAAAGCGCGCCCGCTCCACGGTGCCGCCCGCGCCGGCGTGGCCGGCCTCCCAGGCGCCCAGGAATTCGTGGAGGGTGCCGCCCTCCCAAGCGCCGTCCAGGGCCAGGGCACGGCGGGCCAGCTTCTCGATGCGGGTCTGGTCCACCGAAAGGGTGGAATCGGTGACGTCCAGGGCGAAGGCGGCGGCCCAGGCGGCGGCGGTGTAGTAGAGGAGGGGCACCTGGGCCGGGCGGGTCCTGGCCAGGGCGGCGTCGGGTTCGGCCGCGAACTGCGCCTGGAAGCCGGGGAGCTCCGCCTCCAGCCCACGCAGGCCATAGTTCCGCGCCCNNCGCGGGCCCGGAGCTCCGTGGCCCGCGCCAGGTCCCGGGCCTCGGCGAAGTCCGCCTCATCCTGGAGGAAGGCGTGGGCGTACTGGGTGAAACCGCTGCACGCCGCCAGGAGCAGGCCTTTGTGCTCCGGGCTCTGGGCCAGGAGGACCTCCACCGTCTTCAGGGCGAAGGGGGTGGCGTCGCGCACCAGGTCGGGGTCGTCATCCGCCGCGTACGCCCCCGTCCCGTCGGCGATCGCGTCGCCGAGCTTGTCCACGGCCACGCGCTTGATGGAGCAGCCCGTGGTTAGGGCCAGGACGAGGAGGGTACCTGCGACGTTGAGTCTCATGAGCCAACCTAGGCATCCAGCATGACCCGATGGGCTTCGCTTGCCAAGCCGCCCCGCCGGCGCTTGATATCAAATATGAAATTATCGATAATTTCCGGGTCGATGGGGTCGCCGCCCATGGAGAGCACCAGGGCGGGCAGGCCCTCCTTCTCGGTGACGTGGAGGTACTGGGCCTCGGCCAGCTTGTTGGGCATGCACTCCAGGGGGCCCGCCACGATGGTGGCGTCGATGGCGCCATGCCTCCAGGCGTGGATCGGACCGCCCAGGCTGAGCACGGTCTCCCCTTCCAGGGCGTCCCGCATGTAGGGGCCGGCGGCCGTCAGGGTCTCGCGCACGGTGGGGCGCGGCGCCATGCCCAGCATGCGGGGGGATTCCCTCAGGCAGAGCTCCAGGAGGCGGTCCTGCACCTTGGCCGAAAGCTGGGCCTTCGGGCCCGATTTCTGGCCGCCCTTGAGGGCGGTGTGTTCCGAATACTTGAGCACCTCCGTGGAGGATTCCAGGAGGACCCGGATGCCGCGGTCGCCCAGGGCCTCGGCCAGGAAGCCGTTGGCGAAGGCCTCCAGGCGGACGTAGATCTCCCCGGTGATGAGGATGGTGGGCAGCTTACGGCCGGAATCGGCGGCCGCCATGCGGGCCAGCACGTCCCGCAGCAGGGCCGGCACGCCGAAGCCCCGGCCCGACGCCGCCTCCAGGAGGATGCGGGCCGTGGAGATCTCCTCGGCGGAAACCTTCTCCAGGTGGTCCATGAGCTGCTGGAAGC
>DBME01000277.1 GCA_002298155.1 Holophagaceae bacterium UBA706
GGGGGCGGGAACGCCGGGCCGGGGCGGCGGCAGCGGGGCCCGCGCCTTCTGGAAGCGGGGGCTGCGGGCCAGCTTGCGGACCTTCTCCTGCAGGTCCTGCTGGATCTGCAGGATGCTGGAACTGGCGAGGCTGCTTTCCTTGGGGATGAAGTCCAGCGCGCCGAAGGCCAGGGCCTCCAGGGTGGCGGTGGCGCCCTCCTGGGTGAGGCTGGAGACCATGAGCACGGCCCGGGGCATCTCCGCCATGATCCGCTTCAGGCAGCCCAGGCCGTCGAGACGGGGCATCTCCACGTCCAGGGTGACGATGTCGGGGTTGAGCTGGGGGATCTTCTCAAGGGCGTCCAGGCCATCGCGGGCCGAGCCGACAACCTCGATATCCGGCGCCTGGAGCATCCGCTCGAGGGCCTTTCTCATGAATGGGCTGTCGTCCACGATCAGGACGCGGATGGGGTCCATGGCGGTCAATCCTGGAAAGCGAGTTTGACGAAGGCGACGGCGTGCTCGAGTTCGTCGTCGATGCTGAACGTCAGCCGCTCGGCATCGAAGTCGCCCTTGCCGAAGACCACGGCGTAGGCGGGCAGTTCCTCGAGGGCGAACATCAACGTCTCGTCGGCGGGGCAGTTGGGGATGCGCGTGCGCACCAGGAGATCGGCCAGCTGGATCAGGGCGGGCAGGAAGGCCCGCGGATGGTCCTGATGGTGGTCCCGGATGGCGACGATCATGGGCTCGGGGAAGCTCCAGTGCTCGGCGACCATGGCGCCCACCTCGGCGTGCGTGATGCCCAGGTGTCCGAATTCCGCGTCCAGGCACATCGCGCCGCGCTCGATGTCCTCCACGACGGGGCCGTATTCGTTGGTGAAGCAGCGGTCCAGGGCGATCTTGCCGATGTCGTGCAGCAGGCCCGCGAGGTAGGCGGACTCGTCCATGGAGTTCTGCTTCAGGAGGCGGCAGATGCCCTTGGACACCAGGCCCACGGCCACGCAGTGCTGCCAGAGGCGCATGGGGTCCAGATGGTTGACGCCCTTGAAGGAGCGGATGATGGCGGCGGTGCGGCCGAGGTTGAGGATGGCCTCGAAGCCCAGGCGCATCACGGCCGTGCGCAGGTCCATGACCCGCTGGTCGCCGCCGTACATGACGGAGTTGGCCAGGCGAAGCATGGTGGCGGAGAGTGCGGGGTCCTTGGCCAGGATGTTGAGGATCCGGTCGACGCTGCAACGATCGTCCGCGACGGCCTGGCCCAGCGAGACCACCGTGGTGGGGAGGCTGGGGAGGGTCCGGACCCTCTGGCGGACGAGGTCGGAAGTAATCATGGTCAGAAGTCCCGGATGAGGTTCTTGTCGGTCTCCAGCGCCTCGATGACCTGGAGCTGGTAGTTCTCCATGGATTCGGGGGTGATGCCCAGGATCTCCACGGCTTCCTTCGTGCTGCGGGCCAGCGATTCGGGCCGGCCCAGCCCGACCTTGCGGTCCAGGGCCATCTGGTTGCCCAGGGAGACGAAGGCGGTGAGGGCCTGGTCCTCCGCGGGGGCGTGGGAGGGGTCGTGGTGCCAGCGCACGGCGTGGACCATGCTCGCGGGCAGGTTCCAGGAGATGAGGAGGGCCTCGCCCACCATGGTGTGGTCGAAGCCGAACAGCTCCAGTTCGGATTCCAGGCAGTCCGCCTCGCCGTTGTAGATGGCGCGGACCAGGGAGGAGTAGCGGTCGGCGAACTTGATGCCCATGACGGACTTGCCGATGTCGTGCATGAGCCCGCCCAGGAAGACCTCCTCGAGGCGGGGGCTGCGGAAGGCCTTGGCGTAGGCGCGGCCGGAAAGGGCGGTGACCAGGGCGTGCTCCCAGAGCACCCGCTCCTGCAGGCCCGTGCCGCCGCGGCTGTAGAGGTTCTTGGCGCTGGCGGCGATGACCACGCTCTTGATGGTGGAGAAGCCCAGGGTCATGATCGCCTGGGTCAGGGTCTTGACCTCGCGGACCATGCCGAACATGGCGGAGTTGGCGATCTTCAGGATCTGGGAGGTGAGAGCCACGTCGGTCTGGATGACGCGCCGGAGCTCGTCGGTGGTGGAATCAGGGTCCGCCGCCAAGCGCAGGACCTGGGCGGCCACCTGAGGAAGCGGCGGCAGGTCGCCGAGGTTCGAGATCAGTTCCTGGGGTGTGATGGGCATCTGGCGATCCCTCCTGGTCAGCGCTTCCGGTAGCCCATGGCCTTGCTGAAATGCAGCAGCTCGAAGCCCACGTTGAAAGAGTGGATGGATTCGCTGTGGCCCACAAGGAGAAAAGCCTTGGGGTGCAGCACCTCATGGAACCCCTTGATCACCTTGCCCTTGACCGCCTCATCGAAGTAGATTAATACGTTGCGGCAGAAGATGACGTCGAAGGTTCCCAGAGCCTTGTAGCCCGCGTAATCCACGAGGTTGAAGTTCCGGAAATTGATCAGCTGCTGGAGCTCGGGCTTCACCTGGAAGTTGTCGGGCCCCTGTTGCGAGAAGTGCTGCTTCACCTGGGCGGGAGTGAGGTTGCGCAGGGTGTAGCTGCCGTAGACCCCCTCCCGGGCCATGGCCAGGACCTTCTCGCTGATGTCCGTGGCCAGGATCTCCACCTGCATGCCCCGAAGCAGGTTGTCCTTGGCCTCGGCGCAGATCATGGCCAGGGTGTAGGGCTCCTCGCCCGAGGAACAGGCCGCGGACCAGATCCGCAGGCGCGTGGCCCCCCGGGCCTTGGCCAGGGACACCGCGTCGGGCAGGACGATGCGCTGGAAGGCTTCGATCTGGGGCGGATTGCGCCAGAAGCTCGTCTCGTTCGTCGTGATCTCGTTGAAGAGCTGCTTGAGCTCCTCCTTGCCCGATAGGCCCTGGAGGTGCGCGAGGTAGTCCCGGTAGCTGCCCAGGTTCAGTTCCTGGATTCGCCGGTTCAGGCGGTTCTCCAGGAAGTACTGTTTGGACTCGTTGAAGAAGATCCCGGTCCTGGCGTAGATGAACTCCCGTATGGCCAGGAAATCCTGGACGCTCATCTGCTGGTTGGTGGGGAGTGCTGTCATCTGGAAGTCCAGGTCATTGCGAAACGGGGTCCTTTGAAGCGGAATCGGCCTGTGGAGCCGATTGCATTAATCGTGGCCACCGGGCCCCTCGATAATGACCACGGCGAAGGCCGTCCCCCCATCATGGGTGACGCTGCCATGAATCCTGTCGATTCCTCTGTCCTGGACCATCGCTGCCAATTCTCCCTCAGCCCATAGCCTTCCGTCCAGAAAACGTAACTCTTTCCATGACCATCCATCCAGGCCGACCCCCAGGGCCTTGCCGAAGGCCTCCCGGAGGGCCCATCTTCCGGCCGCCCGTTCCGGGAGCCGCGTGCGGTTTCCGGCCAGCAGATAGTCGGCTTCCTCGGCGCAGAGCACCCGCCGGAGGCTCTTTTCGCCGAAACGCTCCAGGAGGTGGGCCCACCGCGCGGCGGGGCAGATGTCGGTGCCCAGCCCCAGGATCATGACCACTCCTCCAACGATAGAATGAACCACTTATCGCATCCATGATGGCCCGTGGACCCCATGGGACCGCAGATGGGCTTGAACCCCATGCGCAGGTAGAGCCGTTGGGCCCCGTCCATGCCGGTGAGGGTCTCAAGGTAGCAGGTCCGGTAGCCCAGGGCCCGTGCACGGCCCAGACAGGTGCGGATCATCCGCTCCCCCAGGCCCTTTCCCCGGGCCTCCGGAAGGAAGTACATCTTCTGGAGCTCGCAGACGTCTGCGTCCGCCCCTTGAAGGGGAGCCACGCCGGCGCCCCCCACCACCCGTCGGTCCATCTCCAGGACGAAGTAGGCGGCGCCGGGGCGGTCGTAGGCGGCGCACATCCGGTCCACCTCAGGGTCGTGGATGGCGAACCCGGGGCCGCCAGCCCCGAACTCGGGCATGACGGCCCGGATGATGGCCGCGAGGGCAGGATCGTCACCGGGTCGGACAGGGCGGATCAGGGGCTCGGATTCCACGGCGATCTCCTTGGTCCAATGATGCCAACACCGCATCCATTTGTGACCCCCTGCACTGAATCGAAGCCCAATACTTCAGCGTCGGATTGAGTTCATCCCCTTATTCTCCACCACGTACACCCTGCCCCCGAGGAGCGTGAGAATGGCCCAGTTGAAAGAAAGACCCAAACCCTTCCTGCTGCCGGACTACTGCAAGGGCTGCGGCCGTTGCATCAGCGCCTGCGCGAAGGGCTGCATCACCTTCGACAAGGAAATCGACGCCGCCACGGGCTACGTCCCCGTCGTCATCGACCTCGAGACCTGCAACGCCTGCGGCCTGTGCATGGACGCCTGCCCCGAACCCTACGGCCTGCGGGAAACCCCCGTGGACGTGGACTTCGAGCTCCAGGACCCCGCCAAGCTCTTCGGCGGCAAGACCACCAGCGCCCCCGAACCCGTCGAGATCCCCAACACGCTGATCCCCCTGCCCCGCACCGAGCCCCTGGTCATCAAGGGCAACTACGCGTCGGCCATCGGCGCCCTGCTCGCGGGCTGCCGGCACGTCTTCGGCTACCCCATCACCCCCTCCACGGAAGGCGCCGAGCTCATGGCCAAGCTCCTTCCCAAGCTTGACGGCACCTTCCTCCAGGCCGTCTCCGAGGTGGCCGCGGTCAACCACATGTATGGCTCCGGCGGCGCCGGCTATCCCTGCATGACCTTCACCTCGTCCCCCGGCTTCAGCCTGATGCTCGAAGGCGTCTCCTACATGATCGGCGCGGAGGTCCCCGGGGTCTTCGTCAACATCATGCGCGGCGGCCCGGGCCTGGGCAACATCGCCCCCGAACAGTCCGACGTCAAGCTGGCCTGCCGCGGCCTCGGCCACGGCAACACCCACGCCATCACCCTCATGCCCAGCACCCCCCAGGAGATGCTCGACCTGACCATGCTGGCCTTCGAGCTCACCTTCAAGTACCGCAGCCCCGTGATCCTGCTGGGCGACGGCTACCTGGGCCAGATGACCGGCAAGGTCATGCTGCCCGACGCCATGATCAAGCCCGGCATCCCCAAGTGGGCCGTGAACGGCGACGCCAACCACCGCGGCAACCTGATCAGCTCCATCTACCTGAGCGAGCATGATCTCGAACAGCACAACATCTACCTGAACGACAAGTACCGGCAGATGGCCGAGAACGAATCCCGCTGCGAGACCTTCATGGCCGACGACGCGGAGATCCTCATCATCGCCACCAACACCCCCGCCCGCGCCTCCAAGGGCGCCGTGCAGGACCTGCGCCAGCAGGGCGTCAAGGCCGGCCTGTTCCGCCCGATCACCGTGTGGCCCTTCCCGGTCAAGCAGCTCGCCGCGATCCTGCCCCACGTCAAGCAGATGGTCGTCGTCGAAGCCAGCAACGGCCAGCTCGAGGACGAGATCCGCCTGGCCCTCAGCAACGCCGGCGTCACGACCCTGCCCGCCATCACCAATGTCCGCCACTTCGGGGGCATGCTTCCCCAGCAGACGGAAGTGCTCGCCCACGTCAAAGCCATCCTGGCGAAGGAGGCCCGCTAATGTCCGTCTTCTACGATAAGTTCCAGCGCCACTCCGAGGGCGTCGGCCTCAAGGGCAACTCCACGCACTACTGCCCCGGCTGCGGCCACGGGCTCGCCCACAAGTACCTCGCCGAAGCCATCGCCGAACTGGGCATCCAGGACAACACCGTGCTCGTGTCGCCTGTCGGCTGCTCGGTGTTCGCCTACTACTACTTCGATGTGGGCAACACCCAGGCCGCCCACGGCCGCGCCGCCGCCGTGGCCCTCGGCCACAAGCTGTCCAACCCCGAGGCCAACGTCATCAGCTACCAGGGTGACGGCGACCTGGCCTCCATCGGCCTGGCCGAGACCGTCTCCGCCGCGCAGCTGGGCGCCCCGATCACCGTCATCTTCATCAACAACGCGATCTACGGCATGACCGGCGGCCAGATGGCCCCCACCAGCCTCATGGGCCAGTCCACGGCCACCAGCCCCGACGGCCGCAGCATGTTCAACGGCCAGCCCATGCGCATGGCCGAGCTCATCGCCGGCCTCGACGGTCCGGTGTACGTCGAGCGCGTCGCCCTGTTCGACGCCAAGAACCGCCGCCTCGCCAAGAAGGCCATCAAGAAGGCCGTGCAGTGCCAGGTCGAAGGCCGCGGCTACGCGTTCATCGAAGTGCTCGCCGAGTGCCCCACCCACCTCAAGCTCAGCCCCGAGGAGACCGAGAAGTGGGTCAAGGAGCAGATGGTCCCCGTCTTCCCCCTCGGGGTGAAGAAGGACCTGGCCGTCGATCCCTGGTGGAAGCGTCCCAGCCCCGACTTCGAGCCCGCGCACATGCTCAAGGCCGCCGGTGCGTCCTCCGACGCCGCCAGCCGCTACTGCGAAGCCTTCCCCACGCACCTCAACCCCCTGGACATCTCGCTCAAGCTGGCCGGTTCCGGCGGTGACGGCGCCCAGACCGCGGCCATGCTCATCGCCCGGGCCGCGATCAACGAGGGCTTCGACGCCACCCACATCCCCAGCTACGGCCCCGAGAGCCGCGGCGGCACCAGCTACGCCGACGTGCACGTGGCCAAGGACGAGGTGCTCAACCCCGCCAGCCCCCACCCCGACGTCCTCATCGCCTTCAACGCCCCCAGCCTGGCCAAGTTCGGCCCGACCGTGGTCAAGGGCGGCACGATCGTCTACGACAGCTCCATCGTCAAGGACGTCCCCGAAGGCATCGACCCGTCCGTCAAGGTGGTGGGCGCGCCCTTCACCGAGATCGCGGTGGACCTGGGCAAGGCCGTGGTGAAGAACATCGTGGCCCTGGGCGCCCTGCAGGCCGCCACCGGCCTGTTCCCCAAGGAGACCATCCTGGCCGCCGTCAGGCAGGCCCTGAAGGACAAGTGCGCCCTGATCCCCCTCAACGAGGAAGCTTTCGCCTGGGGTGTCAAGGCCGTGGAAGAAGGCCGGAAGTAAGCGATACTCATTGACTGGGGCGCGGTCGGCAATCCGCCCGCGCCCCTTCTTTATCCACCGGGAGGTCCCATGTCCGAGCCCATCACCGTCACCGTCACCCCGGCGGAACTCCGCATGCTCACCATCCTCAGGGACATGCCCCCCAGCCCCCTGCGCGACCGGGTGCAGCGGCTCCTGGACGATCTGCTGGCCTTCGCCCGCAATCCCCGCTGCCACGAATTCCAGTCCGACGGCGTGCCCTGCGAGAATCCCGCCGCCGACTGCGACCAGTGCAAGGTGGTGCTGGAGATGCTGGACACCATGGGCCGCAGGCTTCCCAAGGCATGATCGCCTCCTTCCTCGCCCTGGCCGCGGGCCTGGGCACGCCGGCGCCCCCGCGCCTCAACCAGGCCCCCATCGTCCTGGTGGGCGGCTTCACGGTCTGGGGCCGGGAGGAGGCCTTCGGGCTCAAGTACTGGGGCGGGCCGGGCCGTGACGTGCAGGAGGACCTCAAGGCCCTGGGCTACGACACCGTCACCGCCGCGCCGGGCCCCTTCTCCAGCAACTGGGACCGGGCCGCGGAAGTCTACGCGCAGCTCCGGGGAGGCCGGGTCGACTACGGCAAGGCCCACGCCGAGCGCTGCGGCCACGCCCGGTATGGGCGCACCTACCCGGGCCTGCTGCCCTCCTGGGGCGGACCCGAGGTCCCCCAGGTCCATCTGGTGGGCCACAGCATGGGCGGCCAGACCATCCGGGTCCTGGCCCACCTCCTGGCCGAAGGGGACGCCCAGGAACGGGCCCAGACACCCCCCGAGGACCTCAGCCCCCTGTTCCAGGGCGGCCACGACTGGGTCCTGAGCCTGACGTCCCTGGCCACTCCCCACGACGGCACCACCCTCACCCGCAAGCGGGAGGCCATCGCCCAGGGCGCCCGCCGTGTGCTGGCCCTGGCCAGCGGCGTGGGCCGCCCCTCCAACGTCTACGACCTCAAGCTGGACGCCTGGGGCCTCCAGCGGCGGCAGGGCGAGGCGTGGTCCGGGTACCGCAACCGCGTCATGGCCAGCCCCCTGTGGGCGGGCACAGAGGATTTCAGCGCCTGGGACCTGAGCATCGAGGGAGCCGCGGCCCTGAACCTCTGGGCCACCCTCCCCAAGGGCGTCTTCGCCTTCTCCTGGTCCACCGCCAAGACCCGTTCCAATGGCGGCGACATCCACGTGCCCTCCCTGCGCATGAACCTCCTCTGGCACAACGGGGCCCGGTTCATGGGCAGGCCGCAGCCCGGCCACCCCGTGGACCCCTCGTGGTTCCGCAACGACGGAGTGGTGAACACCCGGAGCATGGCCGGCCCCTATCCGGAGACGATCCGGCCCTTCGACGGCGCCCCGCTCCCGGGCGTCTGGAACCACATGGGCATCCTGGAGGGCTGGGACCACAGCGAAATCCTTGGCATGGGACCCGAGCACGGGGACGAGACCCTGCCCTTCTACCGGGACCTGGCCGCCTTCCTGGGCGGGCTGGCCGGCGCCCACCCCTGAAAAGGGGCCATTCGCCCCCAATCCCCTTGAACCGCAAGCCATCCGCCGCGACTCTTGTGGATATGTTGAGACGCCCTGCACACTGGTTCATCTACTTCGGGATCTGGACCCTCATGGCCCTGTACTACACGTCCTGGGACGTGCTGGCCTACCATGGGCGCGTCCTGGACGCCCTGCCCCTCAACTTCTGCCAGAACATGGTGTGGGCCCTGGAAGGCCTCCTCATCATCAAGATCGCGGAGCGGTTCCCCATCCACTCCTTCAGCCTGTCCAGCCTCCCGGCCTGGATCATCAACCTGGGCAGCGGCATCCTCATGGCCCTGCTGGGGCTGACCATCGCCTGGCTCCTTGCCCTCGCCTTCCAGGGCCCGGCGTTCCGGCACAAGATCCAAGGACACCTGCTGTCGTCCTTCACGATGTTCATGTCCTCGTACCTGCACTCCACCCTGCTCCTCATGTGGGCGATCCTGGGGGCCTTCCACGGGGTGCTGCTCTACCAGGGGATGAAGAGCCGAGAGCTGGAGAAGGCCCAGCTGGAATCGTCCCTGACCATGGCCCGGAACCAGATGCTCCTGGCCCAGTTCCAGCCCCATTTCCTCTTCAACGCCTTGAATTCCATCTCCTCGCTCATCCATTCCGACCCCATGGCCGCCGACCGCATGGTCGCTCGCTTGGGTGACCTCCTGCGCCTCAACCTGGACTCGGAAAGCACCCAGGAGATCCCCCTGGAGAAGGAGATGGCCCTGGTGGACGCCTTCCTGGCCATCGAGAAGGTCCGCTTCCAGGACCGCCTCGAGGTGGAGGTGGACATCCCCGGCGACCTGGCCAAGGCCCACGTACCCAAGTTCATCCTTCAGCCCCTCGTGGAAAATTCCGTCAAGCACGGCATCTCCACCCGGGCCCGCGTCGGGAAGATCCTTATCCGGGCCTGCCGGGAGGACCACTGGCTGGTCCTGGAGGTCCAGGACAACGGGGCCGGCTTCGAGGGCACCCGCGAGGGGGTCGGCCTGCGCAACACCCGGGCCCGCCTCCAGATGCTCTACCACGAGAACCAGCAACTCGACATTTTCTCCGTGCCGGATAAGGGAACCAGGATTATCGTGCGTATACCCCTTCGTTGAACCCGAAGGAACCCATGATCCGAGCCCTCATCGTCGACGACGAACCTCTGGCCCGCCAGCGTCTGCGCAGGCTGCTGGAAGCGCAGGCGGATGTGGAGATCGTGGGCGAGTGCGCCAACGGCCTGGAGGCGGTGCGGGACATCGAGGCCCTGACGCCCGACCTGGTCTTCCTGGACATCCAGATGCCCGAGCTGGACGGCTTCGGGGTCATCGAGGAGGTGGGCCCGGAGAACATGCCCCCCACGCTCTTCGTGACCGCCTACGACCAGTTCGCCCTGAAGGCCTTCGAGGTGCACGCCCTGGACTACCTCCTCAAGCCCTTCGACCCGGACCGGTTCACCGCCGCCCTGGACCGGGTGCGCACCTGGATCCACGGGAACCACCGCCCCTCCCTGGAGCCCGTGCTCAAGCAGGTGCAGGCCGAGCGCCCCCTCCCGGACCGCCTCCTGGTCAAGGACGGCAGCCGGTATTCCTTCGTACGGCAGTCGGCGGTGCAGTGGGTGGAGGCCGAGGACAACTACGTGCGGCTCCACGTGGACGGCACCAGCCACCTGGTGCGACAGACCATGAGCGGCATCCTGGACCGCCTGAGCCCCGCCCGTTTCCGGCGCATCCACCGCTCGGCCATCGTGAACCTGGACTTCGTGCAGCACCTGGAGCCCTGGACCGGCGGCGACTACATGGTCACCATGCGCGACGGCACCCACCTCACTCTGAGCCGCACGTACCGCAGCCAGCTGGGAGAGTGGCTCTGACGGGACCAGGGCACCGGCTCCTCCGGCTAAAAAACACGTACGCCGAGAAAGCGCTGAGAAGCCGAGGACACTGAGGGCCGGCCCCCACCGGTGAGCGCGACCCATTCCCGCATGGACCTCCAGGCCCCGCCTCCGGCGGGGTCCCTGGGGCCAAGGCCCCAGGGAGTTTTTCAAGGAAGGGGGGCGTCCGCACGCCAGCGCGCGTCAGCCCCCCTTCCTTGAAAAACCCGGGAGGCCCATGCTGTCGGCGCGGTGGATGGTGAAGCTCAGCGTTCTCGGCTCCTCAGCGCTTTCTCTGCGTACGTGTTTTTTAGCTGGTTGCTCGACCGAAAGAACCGTCCTTGCCACGGCATCGATTCTTTATTCCCCATCTTGGAAGCCGACCTTGACTCGGCCCTGAAGGTCAATACACTGTATTTATGATGCGGTTCGAGTGGGATCCCGCTAAAGCAACAATTAATCTCAAGAAACATGGGGTTTCCTTCGAAGAAGCACGCTCCGTTTTTTACGATGAGCATGCAATCCAGTTCTTCGACGCTGAACATGCTGACCCAGAGGACCGGTTCCTCATGCTAGGCCTCAGTTCTTTAGCAAGACTCCTGCTCGTCTGCCACTGCGAACGAGGGGGCGGGGATATCATCCGGATCATCTCTGCCCGCAAGGCAACCCGGAAAGAGAGGCAACGATATGAAGAAGGCCACTGAAAAACAGTCGGAAGAGTTGGCGGCTCTTGCTGCCCTGCCCGATGACGAGATCGATACCTCTGACATCCCTGAAGTAGTTGACTGGGAAAAGGCGGTGGTGGGCCGTTTCTACCGGCCCATCAAACAGGCGGTAACCATTCGTCTTGACGCGGATGTGCTCGACTGGCTCAAAAAAGGGGGGAAGGGATACCAGACAAAGGTAAACAAGATCCTCCGGGCCGTGATGGAGCAGCAGCGCAAGAAAACGGCGGCGTAACTACGTCTTTTCTAAAGAACGAAATCCAGCTTCTCTTGTATTCCAACGCGAGCTATTTCAATGCCCACCTACGTCGAACCGGTCTTCCGGCCCCCCAGCGAAGCCCGCAGCCTCATATTTCAGATCACCATCGGCTGCTCCCAGAACCACTGCGCCTACTGTGGCATGTACAAGATGAAGCGCTTTGCGCTGAAGCCTGTAGAGGATGTTTTTTCCGAGATCAACGGGATTCCGGCACGCTACCGTTCCCATGTGGACCGGGTCTTTCTGGCCGACGGGGATGCCCTGGTCTACCCCTTCGAGGGGCTCTGCGCCATCCTCGACCGGCTGGCAGAGGCGTTTCCGAACCTTGCGCGGGTCGGCTCCTATGCCTCGCCCAACAGCCTCACCACCAAGAGTCTTGAGGAACTGCGAATTCTGCGGGAGAAGCGGCTCCGGATCCTTTACTTCGGACTGGAGTCGGGGGATGACGTGACGCTTACGGCGGTGAACAAGGGATTTGCGGCGGAGAAAATGGCCCAGGAGGCGTGCAAGGCCCGGGAGGCGGGGATGAAGCTGTCGGTAACGGCCATCTTGGGGGTGGCGGGCCGGGGGCGGAGCGCCGAACATGCCCGGGCCACGGCCGCCTGGATTAACCGGGTGAACCCCGAGTTTTTTTCGCTCCTTACCCTCTTTCGCCGGCACAACGAGGAATTCATCGACTCATTGGACCAGTGCACCCGCCGGGA
>DBME01000439.1 GCA_002298155.1 Holophagaceae bacterium UBA706
ACCCTGCGCTCGAAGCGTCCGGCGTGGGGATGGATCTGCACTTCCAGGCCCAGCTCCGCCAGGGGGGGGAGGTTGGGTGAATCGAAGGCCTCGTAGCGGTGGACGCTGACCTTGTCCGAGGCCACGCCCCGCAGCCAGTGGTCGCCAAAGCAGATCCCCACCTCCGCCACGCCCTTGGACGCCAGGGTGACGGCATCCACCAGGTTGCTCCGGGCGTCGCTGCGCACGTAGGCCAGGGGCCTCTGGGAGCCCGTGAGGACCACGGGGAGCCCCAGGTCGGCCAGGAGGAACCCCAGGACGGAGGCGGTGTAGGCCATGGTGTCGGTGCCGTGGATGATCACGACCCCCTGGCAGTCTCCGGACTTCTGGCGGACCAGGTCCTTCACCTGGAGGATGTCCCCGGGTTCGATGGTGGTGGAATCCCGGTTGAAGGGGACCTCCAGGGCGAACTCGGCCAGCCTCTGGAGTTCGGGGACCTCCTCCAGGATCCTGGCCAGGGAGGGACCGGGTGCCAGGGAGGCGGGGTCGCCGGTAGGGGCCATGCCCAGGGTGCCACCCGTATGGATGAGAAGAATCCTTGGAACCATGGAACCCCCGAGGCCGGGGACCACCCCCCGGGCTCCGACAAGGATAACCGGCCATCCGGGCACGGTCATGGCCGGGTCACCACCCCTTCGCCTATCACGGCATAAATAACTCCACTACTTAGCCATCATTAAATTAGGTCAAATAATTTCAGCAATTGTAATAAAAAATAGGCTGTTGCGCTTCCGTGACAGTTTGGTAAACTTTCCCTCACTTCCAACCTAAAGGAACCACCGTCCCCATGAATGTTGTAGAAATGCTTGACGCTCTTGGCATCCGGAAAGGTGTTTCGGCACACCCCTCCCCATGCGAGGATGTCCGTCAGGATTCACATGTCAGGCGCGAGGCAAAGGTTCCGGGCTTTTCAGATTTTTTTCCGCACCGGATGGCAATCGGATTCGTCCCCTTGCATTTCACGGGTCTTTACCGGATTTCCACAACCACCCCTCAAACTCCTAGGAGGAACTATATGAGGAAATCACTCCTGCTGACCTCGGCCCTCGTCGCGACCGGGATGCTCTCGGCGGCCGACCAGGACTCAGCACTGTCCTTCAAGCTGCGCGCCCAGGCCGGCCTCGAGACCGTGGACGGCGTCCGCAATGGTTTCGGCGCGGGTCTCAACTACGCCTTCAAGATCGGCGGCGGCTCCATCAATACGGAACTGGGTTACCAGTATTTCTCGGGCAAGCAGTTCCGCCAGCCCATCCCCACGAACACGCTGGGGCTGACCGAGGAAAATTCCGTTGATTCCCGCAAGGATAGCCTTGCAGGCCTCTCCTTCCGCCTCAGCTACTCCATGCCCATCAACAAGGCCTGGAGCTGGCAGGCCGGTGCGGCCATCAGCAACCTGAAGAACCACCACGAGTCCATCGCCCTGTTCGCCACGACCCCCGTGAGCAACTGGGACACGACCACCGACAAGAGCAACATGACCTTCTCGCCCTTCGCCGGTGTCCGCTACGACATGAACGAGATCGGCGCCATCGAGATCAACGTCATCGTGGCCTCCTACAAGACGACCACCATTACTCCCGTCCTGGGCACCACGACCGTGACTCCCGCCATCGGCGAGAAGAGCGTCTCCAAGCCCAAGATCGAGTTCGGCTACGTCTTCAAGTTCTGATTCCAACGGATCCCATCCACTGAATGGAGGTTACATGTCCTTTCTCAACCGCTCAGCCCTGCTTGGAAAAGTCGCACTGGCCATCACCGCCGGTGTCGTCCTCCACGCCCAGGAAGTGACCGGCAACCTGTTGGGCTCGGTCAAGGATGACAAGGGTGCGGCCGTCGCCGGCGCCAAGGTCATCATCCGGGCTCCCCAGCTCATCCAGCCCCGCACCGTCCTCACCGAATCCAACGGCACCTTCCGCGCCCCCCTCCTGCCTCCCGGCGACTACACGATCGACGTGGTCAAGGACGGCTACAAGGGACAGCGTTCCACCAACGTCCGCATCGGCGTCGGCAGCAACATCCGCCAGGACTTCGTGATCCGGGCCGTCCAGGTCGCCACGGCCGTGGTGGAAGTGGTCGCCTCCTCCGCCACGATGGACAAGACGGACACCAAGGCCGCCACGTCCCTCTCCAGCGAGACCCTCCTTGAGCTGCCCACCTCGGGCGGCGACCGTTCCTTCACCGGCGCCATGGATCTGGCCCCCGGCGTCGTGACCAACTCCGGCGGCGGCACGTCCATCCGCGGCGGCATGACCCAGGAAACCGGCTACACCCTGAACGGCACCAGCATCAAGGACGACTACGAAGGCCGGATGAACACCACCCGTCTGATCGACGACGCCGTGGAAGACACCCAGGTCATCCAGTCCCCCCTGCACGCCCGCTTCGGCCGCACCGGCGGCGGCATGGTCAACGTCGTCACCAAGAGCGGCGGCAACGACTTTGCCGGCTCCATCCGCACCTACGTCACCCGCGGTGACTGGTCGGCCAAGGCCCACAACCAGAATTCCGACACCTCCGACGGTTTCTTCGACGGTGTCTCCCTGCGTCAGTACGACATCTTCTTCAGCGGCCCTGTTGTCAAGGATCGCCTCTGGTTCGCCATTTCCACGATTCAGAAGCCTTCCGAAGGCTACTCCAGCACGATCCTGATCGGTGAACACCCCGAAAACTGGTTCCCCGCTACCCAGACCGGCCTTTTCTGGGGCGAGACGGACGGCAACAACCCCCTGCCCGTGCCCACCGGCGGCCGGCTCTATTCCTTCAACCTCGGAACCAGCGTCTACGGCAAGCACACCCAGGACTTCTTCGACACCAAGCTGACCCTGGCCGTCACGCCCGACCACACCCTGGACTTCACGTTCCAGCAGAACAAGCAGACCTACACGAACGAGAACCCCTACGGCACGCCCATCGTCGCCACCATCGGTTCCCATAGCTACAACTATGACGAAGTGGACAAGTACTACAGCTATGGCTACCGCGGCACCTTCGGGTCCAGCCTCTTCCTGGAAGCCCGCTATTCCAAGACCACGGCCCACGTGCTGTTCCCCGCACCTCCCCTGGATCACATCCGTCTGCAGTATTACGGAACCCAGGGCAATCCCCCGAACCCCATCTTCCCCTACGGCTTCAACCTGTCGCCCGCTCCTGACCAGCGCGACAACCAGAGCGGCAACCTGAACGTCAAGAAGTTCCTGGAAGCTGGCGGAACGCATGAGTTGGACTTCGGATTCGACTTCTATGAGTTCCTGCGCGGCACCCAGACCCAGAACGGCGCCCTCAACCGCCGGTTCTACGCTCCGGCCGTGGTTGCGATCTCAGATCTGCCCAATGGCACCGTGCCCAACGCCACGCCGGATCCCTACGGCAACATGGTCGCCTTCCAGGCTGTGAACTACCAGGACACCCAGTCCGCCTCAGGTGATGAATGGGCGCCCGCCAGCGCCATCATGCAGAGCCCGGTCATGCGCCGCTACTTCGGCCGCGACGGCGTTAGCAAGACCCGCAACACGGGCCTTTATGCCAACGACAGCTGGGTTGTCAACAGCAACATCAACGTCATGTTCGGCCTGCGCATCGACAAGTTCAAGGTTGTGGACACCGACGGCTCCGTCCTCGTTAATCGCCAGGGCCCCATCGCTCCCCGCTTCCAGTTCCGCTACGATTTCGACGGCACCTCCAAGCATGTCGTGACCTTCACCGCTGCCAAGTACGTGGAAGAGATTGGCGCCGGCTTCGCGGATGCCTTCATCAAGAAGGCCAACAGCGCATATGCCAACTACGCTTGGACTGCGCCCACCGCCTGGGTCGACTACGCCGCCTTCACCAACGCAGCGAATTACAACTACGCCTACCTGTTCTTCGACTCCAGCAAGAACAACGTGCTGAAGGGCCTCTCCAATCCCTATGTGATGGAGTACACCCTCGGCTACCGGCGTAACTACACCAATGGCTCCTCCTTCCAGATCCAGTTGATCCACAAGGACTGGAAGAACATGTTCACCATCGGTTCCGAACTCGACCTCGCCCACGTCGTGGATGTGGCCGACGTCACCGGCACCGGCCTGGCTTCCAAGAAGGCCCTCACCACGTGGTTCTTCAACAGCGACATGGTCAAGCGCACCTACAACGCTGTCGAACTGGACTTCCACCACACCATCAGCAGCACTTGGCTGTTCGGTGGCAACTACACGTGGTCCCGTCTGGTCGGCAACGGCAACGGTGGTGACAACGGCTCCCAGGGATTCTTCGACACCGCCCTGTCCGCCCCCGCCGCCTACCCCGTCACCATGGCCAACGCCGGCATCGGTGTGAGCCAATATGCCCCCACCGGTCTCCTGCTGAGCAACCAGACCCACAAGGGCCGCCTCTACGTGACCGCAACCCTGCCCATGGGCAAGGGTCGCATCTCCTATTCCGCCCTGCTGCGCTACGATTCCGGCAACAGCTTCGGCGCTTCGGAATCGGCTAAGATGCCGGCTCCTGTGCAGACGCTGCCCGTTGGCACCCCCCTCCCCAAGACCTACACCTACTGGGGCACGCAGCGCGGTGTGTTCAATTACAACGACACCTATCAGGTGGACGCCAAGATCAACTGGTCCCTGCCCCTCGTCGGCAAGCTTCAGCTCATGGGCGACTTCCAGGTCGACAACGTCTTCAACAACATGCAGCAGACCAGCTACTCCACGGGTTGGTCTCCCTCGATCCTTGGAACGAACCCCACGAGCCAGATCAAGGTTGCTAGCCCGGCGACTTTTGGCACTGACAATGGCGACTATGCCTACTGGAATGCCGCCCGTTCGGTGCGTGCCAGCATCGGCCTGAAGTTCTGATCCCACCGAATCCAGATACCAGGAGCTACCCATGAAAAAAACTCTTAGGATGCTTGGCATCGCTGGTGCCGCGGCCCTGATGTCGTCCGCCTCCCTCTCGGCGGCTACGCCGGAAGGCTGGTTCTTGGGCGGTGCTGTGACCTTCGCCAACGATTCACTCAAGGTCGCCACCAACAAGACCACCGGTCTCAATTTCAACGTTGGTCTTGATCGCCAGATCGGTGATACGAACGTCGGTTTCCGTCCCGGTCTCGGCATCACGTTCCTGCCCGGCGAGTGGAAGGACGATGCCAAGATCAGCTTCACGGGCATTCAGCTCACCGCTGACCTCGTGATCCAGACCGGCATCGAGCACTTCACGATGATCACGGGCCTGTCGGTCAACAACTGGCGTTACCTCTCCGACACCCGCAACGGCGCTGAGAGCCCGTTCGGCCTGGATGGCAACTTTGCCCCCGACGCCGTCAAGCTCGGCTTCCGCGTGGGCTTCGACTACAAGATCAACGAGCACCTGACCGCTGATCTCCTTCTGCAGATGACCGAGTTCGGAAATCACCCTTCGGATGAGTTCTCGTTCCGGAACATCAACCCCACCTGGCTTCAGGCTGGCGTGAAGTACCACTTCTAAACCGAAGTAACACGTAACGACCAGAGGCCGATGACCCCATGGGTGATCGGCCTCTGTTTTATGGGGGATGTCATGCTTCTCAAACGCACCGTCCTGCTTCTCCTGCCCCTGGTCCTCACGGCCCAGTCGCCTTCGGTGCCTGCTTCACCCCCCGGATCGATGCCCCAGGCGATGGTCGTGGTTCCCGTGGCTCCGGACACGCTGGTGCTGGAGGAAAAAAGCCTCCTCCCTCTGGCCGCTCTGACGAGCGCGACGCTTAACCAGCTCAGCGGCGATGCCATCGGCGACGGCCAGAGAGGCTACAACGACGCATCGACCAATTTCCAGAGCAGTGGCAACGTCAACCGTCATCTGAACAACCTTGGCGACGACATGGACATGCCCAACGCCATGCGCCTCTACGGCTTCACGCTGCAGCCCGGCGAGAAGCTCTCGCTCAAGATGAAGTCCGAACATGCCTCCAAGATGTGGATGAAGTTCGCGGCCCCGCCTCAGCAGGACGCCATGACGTCCGCGTTCATGTCCGCCAACCGCATGCCCAAGCCCATGCGGGCCAGCCGTCTCAGCATCCGCAACACGACGAACGCGCCCTACAAGCTGGTGGTCCAGGTCTATGGCGACGCGGGGAACGCCTACCGCATCGACATCGTCCGGGAGAAGTGATCAGGGCCGCGGCACCGCCCCCAGCAGCGCGCGGATGACGTCGTCGGTGGTGACGCCGTCGGCTTCGCTCTCGAAGGTCAGCAGGAGGCGGTGGCGCAGCACGTCGGGAGCCAGGGTGACCACGTCCTCGGGGAGGACGTGGTCCCGGCCCGACAGATAGGCCAGGGCCTTGCTGGCGGCCTGGAGGGCCAGGGAGGCGCGGGGGGAGGCGCCGCAGCGCAGGAGCTCACGGCCCTTCCAGGCCTTGCCCTGGCCCGTGCGGGTGGCCTGCACGAGGCGGACGATGTAGGTGCGGATGGCNNTGCGGGATTCCCGGCCGGCGGTGAGCAGGTCCTCGGCGCCCAGGACGGGCAGGACCTTCTCCTCGTGGCCGTCGGCCCTGCGCAGAACCTCGCCCTCCTCCTGGAGGGTGGGGTAGTCCACGTGCAGCTTGAAGAGGAACCGGTCCATCTGGGCCTCGGGCAGGGGGAAGGTGCCCTCCTGCTCCAGGGGATTCTGGGTGGCCAGCACCAGGAAGGGGTCGGGCAGGGGGAAGCTGTCCTCGCCCAGGGTCACCTGCCGCTCCTCCATGGCCTCCAGGAGAGCGGACTGCACCTTGCTGGGGGCGCGGTTGATCTCGTCGGCCAGGAGCAGGTTGGCGAAGATGGGGCCCTTCTTGGGGGCGAAGGTGAGGTTGCGGGGATCGAAGACCAGGGTGCCCACCACGTCCGAGGGCAGGAGGTCGGGGGTGAACTGGATGCGCCGGAACTGCATGTGGCTGGCCGATGCCAGCGTGCGCACGGCGCGGGTCTTGGCCAGGCCGGGCAGGCCTTCCAGGAGCACGTGGCCGGGCACCAGCAGGGCCACCAGGAGCCGGTTCAGGAGCTGCGGCTGGCCCACGATGACCTTGCGGCATTCGTGGAGCAGCGTATCCAGAGGTCGATGGGCTGGGGCTTGGGCCATGGGTTCGTCCGGGGTTTCCTAATCGTGGAACCTCCCCGGGAAAACTGCAACAACCGTCAGGCCCCCAGCTGCTGGAGACGCTCGGCCTCGAAGGCGGCCCGCAGGGGCTCCAGGACGGGCTCGATGAGGCCCTGCATGAAGGCGTCCAGCTGGTGGATGGTGACGTTGACCCGGTGGTCGGTGACCCGGCCCTGGGGGAAGTTGTAGGTGCGGATCTTTTCGCTGCGGTCGCCGGAACCCACCTGGTTCTTGCGCAGGCTGGCCTCGGCGGCGTCCTTTTCCGCCTGGGCCTTCTCCAGGAGGCGGGACCGGAGGACGGTCATGGCCTTAGCCATGTTCTTGAGCTGGCTGCGCTCGTCCTGGCAGCTCACCACGGTGTTGGTGGGCAGGTGGGTGAGGCGCACAGCGGAGTAGGTCGTGTTCACGCTCTGGCCGCCCTTGCCGCCGGAGCAGAAGGTGTCGATGCGCAGGTCCTTCTCGTTGATCACCACGTCCACCTCCTCGGCCTCGGGCATCACCGCNNTGCACCCGGTGCACGCCGCTCTCGAAGCGGAACAGGGAATAGGCGCCTTCGCCCTCCACCTCGGCCACCACTTCCTTGAGGCCCCCCTGGTCGGCTTCGCTCTCGCTCAGCACCGACACCTTGAAGCCACGGCGCTCGGCGAAGCGCACGTACATGCGGAAGATCTCCGCCGCGAAGAGCGCCGCCTCCTCACCGCCCGTGCCGGCGCGCACTTCCAGGATGACGTTGCGGGCGTCCTTGGGATCCTTGGGGATGAGGAGCCTGCGCAGGTCGGCTTCGCCCTGGGCGATGGCCTCCTTGAGGCCGGGGATCTCCAGCTCGGCCATTTCGCGCAGGTCGGCGTCCATGGACTTGTCGCCCAGGATCTCCTCGGCCTCCTCCAGCTGGTGGAGGCGGGTGCGCTGGAGGTGCCAGGCGGCCACCACCGGCTCCAGCTCTGAGCGCAGCTTGGTCAGCTCACGCAGGCGCCGGGAATCGCTGACCACGGCGGGATCCTGAAGCTGGGCTTCGATTTCCTGGAACTTGGCATCGAGGGATTCGAGCTGGTCCTGCATGGGGCCTCCCGGAGCATAAAAAAAGAACGGGCCGAGATCGGCCCGTTCCTGGGAATGGCGTCGCTACTGGTTGGCTTCGGGAGCGGCCTCGACGGCGGCTTCCGCCACGGCCGGAGCGGCTTCCTTCTTGGCATACTTGCGGTTGAACTTCTCGACCCGGCCGGCGGTGTCCATGAGCTTCTGCTTGCCCGTGAAGAACGGGTGGCAGGCTGCGCACACTTCGACGCGGAGCTCCTTCTTGGTGGAGCGGGTGACGAACTCACTGCCGCACGCGCAGTGGACGTTCACTTCGTGGAGCTGGGGATGGATCTTGTCCTTCATGGAGGCCTCCTGGAACCGACCGGATGCCATGGCGGCACGCGGCTTGTTCACGCACAAGGGGATTAGTTTATACCGTCCAGGCCCCGGACTCAACGACAAATCACTGGGGAGCCAGAAGCCACCGGCCGGACATGAGCCGCTTGAGGTGGATGGCCACCAGGACCGCCAGGACGAGGGTGAAATTGAAGCTCAGCTCTAGCAGCCAGGCGTAAGGCCGGCGGTGGTGGAACACGAAGGTCCAGAGGAGGGCGTCCAGCACGGTGAAGGCCAGCGTTTCGCCGACAGCCTGCCAGGCGGGTCTGGGCTCGGAGTGGCGCTCCAGCATGTAGCCGGTGAAGGCGCCGTACACCAGGCGGCTCACGTTGAAGCCCCGGGTGCTGGTGAAGCCCAGGGGAATGGCCATGAGCGTGCCGAAGAGCATGGAGGTGAGCACCCGCCCCTGGTTGCCCAGGCGCTGCCACCGGCGCCGCAGGAGGAAGATCCCGGTGCCCACGGCGAGCCCGTGGGCCATGCAGAAGGCCAGGCTCAGGTGCCAGGGCCAGCCGCCCTGGAGGAAGAGGTAGCCGCCGGTGGCGAGCCCCAGGAGGCTGCCGGCCAGCAAGGCGGTTTCGCTGCGGTGGTTGGCATCCGTGCCTTCGCCGCTGGACAGTTCCCCGGCCAGTTCCCCTGGGACTTCCTTCTCGGCCAGGAGGACGGCCATCTGGGATTCCGTGCGGATGTCCCGGGCCTCGGCCTCATCCAGCAGATGCGCTTCCAGTTCGCGCAGGATCAGGCGCCTACGGCCGGAGGAGAGCCCCCCCAGGCCCCTCTCCACTTCGGAGAGGTAAGCCGCCAGGGCCTGTTTCACGGCCGCGGGCCCACGAACCCGTCGACCATGGCCACGAAACGTCCCCACTCCTGCTTCTTCGCGGCCAGGAACGCGGCGCCCGCAGGCTGGATGGCGTAGTAGCGGCGGTCACGGCCGTTGGGCTGGGTCTGCCAGTAGGAGGTGATGAACTCGGCGGCTTCGAGCTTGTGGAGGGCGGGGTACAGTGCGCCTTCCTTCAGCGTGTAGGTGCCGTCGGTGCGCTGCTTGACGGTCTCGATGATCTGGTAGCCGTACATCGGGGCATCCGAGAGGAGGGACAGCAGCAGGATGGGCGTGCTCCCTTTCAGCAATTCTCGGTCCATAAGGCCTCCCGGTGTAAACCCTATTTTACCTCGCAAGCTGATGGGGTCAACGTGTGAGGCATCAACTCCCTGAGAAAATAATTAATGTTTCAACTTCTCATGGCTTCCGTTACCGGGATGCGGCTGGCCCGCCAAGCAGGCAGGAAACCGCCGAAGATGCCCATGAGCACGCTGAAGGCCACCCCCTGGGCCATGAGATCCGGGGTCACCGTGAAGGCGTAGCTCAGGTCGGACCAGGTGAGCATGCTCACCGCCCCGGTGCTGGTTCCGTTGAAGAGGAGCGAGAGGAACGCCCCCAGGATCCCCCCCAGGGAGGTCAGGAGGATGGCCTCCCACTGGAAGCTGGCGAGGATCGCCCGGCGCCCGAAGCCGATGGCCCGGAGGGTGCCGATCTCGGAGGTGCGGCCGGCGACGGTGGCGTACATGGTGTTCATGGCCGCGAACACGGCGCCCACCGTGAGGATCACCGTGATGATCTGCCCCAGGATCTGCATGGGCCTGCCGGCGTCGCCCAGGCTGGCGAAGTAGTCGGGTTCGGCCTTGGCCTCCAGCTTGAGCCGCACGTCCCGGTCCATGTCCTTCACGAAGGCGTCCACGTCCGCGGCGCTGCGCAGGCGCACGGTCATGGAGGAGTTCATGCCGTAGCGGCGGTAGGCCTGGCGCAGGTCGGCCACGTCCGTCCAGATCTCCGAATCGAAGACGCTGCCGTCCCCGTCGAAGACGCCCACCACCTTCCAGGAGCGCCCGGCCATGTCGAAGGACCGGCCCAGCTCCACGCCGGTGTAGCGGTTGAGCATGCGCCGGGGGACCACCGCCTCGGAGAGGCCGGGCTGGAACCACCGGCCCTCCAGCATGCGCACCTGGCTCCGAAGGCGCGTGCCTGCGGGGGTGGTGCCGCGCACGGTGACGGAAAGGGTGCCGGAACCGTCGGACAGCGCCACTTGCTTGCTCACGATGATGTCGGTGGTGGCCAGCGGTCCGTGGTCGTCCTGGGCCAGGAGGGGGTGGGTGAGGATGAGCCGGGCCTGGTCCAGGGTGATGGAGCTCATCATCTCCACCCGCGAGTTGGGCCGCAGGATGACCACCTGGTCCTCGCGGCCGCTGCGCACGTAGGCCCGGGAGACGCCCTGGGCCATGGACAGCACCACCACGAAGACCATCACCACGATGGCGATGGCCCCCACGGTCGAGAGGGTGCCGGCGAAGCGCTGCCAGATGGACCGCCAGTTGTAGCTGAGGGGCAGGGGGCTGAAGAGCGCGGCGTGGAGCAGCCACAGCAGGTACGGGGCGAGGGGGATGAAGAGGTACCAGATCACAGCGCCCTCAGCCCTTCGGTGATGGGCCTGCGGCTGGCGCGGTAGGCGGGGATGAAGGTGGACAGGAGGCCCAGGCCCAGGGTGAGCAGGACGCAGAGCAGGAGGGTCTCGCCCGTGATGATGAAGTCGGCCATCCAGGGCAGGAGCTGGCCGGCCACGTTGGCCGCGAGGCTGGCGGCGCACATGGCCAGGGCGATGCCCAGGCCGCTGCCCATGAGGGACAGGAGCAGGCCTTCGGCCATGAGCAGGCTGAGGATCTGGCCGGAGCTGAAGCCGATGGCGCGCATGGTGGAGATCTGGGTGGTGCGCTCGCGGATGGCCATGGCCATGGTGTTGGCGGTGACGATGAGGATGGCCACCAGCACGGCGCCCGAGATGGAGTGGACCATGGTGGAGAAGTCGCCGAGCATCTTGATCATGTTCAGGTTGAAGGCGTTCTCCGTGATGGAGAGGGTCTCCTGGGCGCTGTTGGCGAAATGGCGGTCGATGCGGTCGCACAGGCGCGGGATGTCCGAGGGGTTCTTGGCGCGCACGGTGAAGGCGCCCACGCGGCCCTTCATCCAGGGCACGGCCTCCTGCAGCTGCTTGATGTTGAAGGCCAGGAACATCTCGTCGGAGTTGCGCTGGCCCTTGAAGATGATGCGGATGTTGAGGCGCAGGGTGATGTTGAAGATGCTGCTGCGCAGGGGCACCACGTCGCCCAGCTTCCAGCCGTACTTGTCGGCCAGGGTCTTGCCCACGCAGCAGGCGTTGCCGTCCCGGATGAAGTCGCGCACCTGGGACGGGGGGATGCTGGGGAGGTTCGCCTCCTCCCGGTACACCTGGAGGTAGGTCTCGGGGTCCACCGCGAAGTTCGCGAAGAAGTTCTTGGGATCCTTGTACTCGCCGCCGAACCACTGGAAGGCCGTGAACTGCTCGATCTCCGGCTGCTGCCGCAGGTAGTTGGCGTAGGACTGGGGGATGACGTTGGTGAAGGAGGCCTTGTCCTGCACCACGAACCGCATGCCGCTGGCGGTGGAGGTGGTGAGCGAATCCATGGTGCCCAGCAGGCTCTGCAGGAGGGCGATGAGGAAGACCGACACGGCCAGGCTGAGCACCGTGAGGATCGTCCGCCGCTTGGAGCGGAACAGGGAGCGCAGGATCAGGGTTAGGAACTTCACGCGCCTTCCGGTCCCGGGAGGATGCGCGGCAGCTCCGGCCGGTCATGCACCTCCACCGTGCGGTCCAGGACGCCCTTCTCCAGGTGGATCTGGAACCGCGCGTGCTGGGCGGCCTTGGGGTCGTGGGTGACCAGGACGATGGTCTTGCCCAGCTCCTGGTTCAGGTGCTCCAGGAGGATCAGCGCCTCCTCGGCGTTGCGGGCGTCCAGGGCGCCGGTGGGCTCGTCGGCGACGATGAGCTCCGGGTCGTGGACGATGGCCCGGGCGATGGCCACCCGCTGCTCCTGGCCGCCGGAAAGCTGGCGGGGATAGTTGTGCATGCGGTCCGTGAGGTTGACCAGCTCCAGGGCCCGCAGCACCCGGCGGCGCCGTTCGGCGCGGCCCAGGTCGGCGAGCAAGAGGGGCAGCTCCACGTTCTCGTAGGCGTTGAGCACGGGCACCAGGTTGTAGTTCTGGAAGATGAACCCGACCTTGCGGCTGCGCCATATGGCCAGCTCGTCGTCGTCCAGGCGGTTCAGGGCGTGGCCGCACACTTCCAGCTCGCCGCCCGAGGGCCGGTCGATGCCGGCGATGAGGTTCAGGAGCGTGGTCTTGCCCGAGCCGCTGGGGCCCATGAGGGCGTAGTACCCGCCCCGGGGGATGTCCAGGTCGATGCCCGTGAGCACGGGGATCTCCAGGGTGCCCCGCCAGTAGCTCTTGGCGAGGTTGCGCAGGCGGACGCTGATGTCGCCGGTGGCCATCAGCGCTCCTTGGGGTGCACCCGCTTGCCCACCTCGAGCTTGAGCTCCTGGGGCACCACGAGCAGCGGCAGGTCGGCGGGGATGCCCTTGGCCAGGAAGCCGATGGGGTTCTCCAGGCCCAGTTCGACCGGGCGCAATGCGGCGCGGCCGTTCTCCAGGGTCCACACGAAGGGCCTGCCCTGGCGCCGGACCACCAGCTCGCGGCCCAGGACGAGGGTCTGGGCCGGGAAGGGCTCGCCCATGAAGGTGATCTTGGCGCCCATGTCGGGCACGAGGATCGGGTCCTTGTCCACCAGGGCGACCCGCACGAGCACGGTGGCCTTCTGGCGGTTGGAGGCGGGGTAGATCTCCCGCAGGAGGCCCCGGAGGGGCTTGCGGCCGGGTTCGGCGTCCAGGGCGTCCACGCGGATCTCCGCGGGCATGCCCTTGTGCAGCTTGGGCAGGCCGGTCTCGTTGACCTCCACCTCCAGTTCGAGGCTGTCGAAATCCGCCAAGGTGGCGATGGCGTTGATGGCGTTGGCGCCCCCGGCGCTGCCCGGGCTCACGGTCTCGCCCACCTCGGAGAGCTTCTGGGTCACGGTGCCCGTGAAGGGGGCCCGCAGGACCATGTTCTCCAGAAGGGCGTCCTGGTAGGCCAGCTGGGCCTTGAGGGTCGCCACGGCGCTGCGGAGGCGGTCCAGGGAGGCGCGGTCCAGCACGCCGTCCTTGGCCAGGGCCTCGCCCCGGTCGCGGTCCAGTTCGGCCTGCTTCAGGTTGACCTGGATCTGGTCCCGGGAAGCTTCCAGGTCGGTGGCCTCCAGGCGGGCGATGATCTGGCCCTTGGTGACGCGGGTGCCCTCCTCCACGCCCAGCCAGGCAAGGCGGCCCGGCACCTTGGCGGAGAGGGTGGCCCGGTGGCGGGCCACCAGGTAGCCGCTGGCCGTGAGCACGGGGTTGCGTTCGCCCGCCTGGAAGACGGTGGGCGACGTGACGGCGAGGCTGAGGGGCGCGTTCCGGGCGGCGATCATCACCGCCACCACCAGGAGGGCGAGCCCGCCCAGGAGGACCCAGCCCCAGGGAAAGCGTCGCTTGAACGTCATCGGCTCGGACATGGTGCCCCCAGCTGCATGCTATGAATTCAGCAAACAATATTCATAACGGCAACGCAAGGCCTCTTCCGGTAAAAAGCCGCGATCCACCGGTGAACGCCCTGCCGTTGCCGGAAATCAGGCGAGCGAACGCCGCTGGCTCACCCACGGCGTGCCCGCGGACGCGAAGCGCCAGGGGCGGTCCCGGTCCTCCGCCACGGCGAAGTCCACGCCCACCCGGGGGCCGGTGAGGACCGCGGCGGGGGGGCAGCCTTCCAGGACCACCAGGCCCCCGGGGCCGAACAGCGGCTGGCCCGTGAAGGAGAGATCAATGCCCAGGGCCTGGGCCACCTTACCGGGGCCGGTGAGCAAGGCGGGGCCCTTCACCCCGTTCCGCCGGGCCAGGACGGTCTCGAGACCCTCCACCGGCTCGCAGGCACGGATGAGCACCGCCTCGGCCAGGCCGGCCGGGCCCGTGACGATGTTGAGCATGTGGTGCATGCCATAGCAGAAGTACACATAGGCCCGCCCGCCCTCGTCCCACACGGGGGCGTTGCGGGGGGTGCGCCCGGACCGCGCGTGGCTGGCGGAATCCGAGGGGCCACCGTAGGCTTCCACTTCCGTGATGCGCAGGGTGACGCCGCCCAGGCGCAGGTGCCGGCCCAGGAGGTCCCGGGCCACCTCGGCCACGGGGCGGAGGTAGAAGGCCGGGGGCAGGGGCTGCGCGGCGGGCCTGGCGCGGGGGGGCACCGGGGCCTCAGGCTTCCAGGGCGTGGCAGCGCTTGCCGCGCACGTAGGCGGCGCGGACCATGGCCGGGTCGGAACGGTACATGAGCCGCGAGAGGACCTCGTCCGGGCGCAGGATGGCGCGGGTTTCGGCGGGATCCACCCGGGACGGGTCCACCACCATGAAATCCGCGTCCTTGCCCGCGTCCAGGCTGCCGATGACGGCCTCCAGGCCCAGGGCCCGGGCGCTGTGGAGGGTGGCCAGATGGAAGGCCAGGGCGGGATCCACGGGTTCCTCGGCCTCCAGGTCCAGGGCCTCGGCGAGGCGGGAACGCAGGGCCGCGTCCAGGCCTTCCAGCTCCTCCAGGCGCCGGGCCTGGATGCGCTGGCCGGCCCACCGGAGCTTGGAGGCGTTGCAGGCCATGGCCATCTCGCCCCACATGTCCAGGCTGGGACCGCCGCCCACGTCCGAGGCCAGGCCCACGGAGATGCCCTCGGACAGCCACCTGCGCAGGGGCATGATGCCGCTCTTGATGAAGGCGTTGGAACGGGGGCAGTGGACCATGGTGGCGCCGCTTTCGCGGATCACGTCCCGCTCGGAGCGGTCGAGGTGGATGCAGTGGCCCAGGAGGGTCCGGGGGCCCAGCATCCCGGCCGAGGCGTAGACGTCCGTGTAGTCCCGGGCCTCGGGGAAGAGTTCGCGCACCCGGTCGATCTCGCCCAGGTTCTCGCTGAGGTGGGTCTGGATGTAGGCGCCGTGGCGCTGCGCGGCGAGGGAGAGGCCCTTCATGAGCTCCATGGAGCACACCGGGGCGAAGCGGGGCGTGAAGGCGTACTGGAGCCTGCCGCGGTCCCGGCCGTGCCAGGTGGCGCAGAGTTCTTCGCTCTGGGCCAGGGAGGCGTCGGTGGCCTCCAGGAGGGCAGGGGGGGTATGGCGGTCCATCATGACCTTGCCCAGAATGGCGCGGATGCCGCTGCGTTCTGCTTCCCGGAAGGCCCGGTCGGCGGCCTCCTGGTGGACCGTGAGGTAGGCCACGGAGGTGGTGGTGCCCACGGCCAGCTGGTGCCGGAAGTAGAGCCGCGCCGCCGCGGCGGCCACCTCGGGGTCCCGGAACCGCGCCTCGGCGGGGAAGATGTGGGTCTCCAGCCAGGGCAGGAGCTCAAGCCCGTCCAGGGCCACGCATTCGTACTGGGGCAGGTGGGAGTGCAGGTCCACGAGGCCGGGGAGGATCCAGTGGGGCCGGAGGTCCAGCACCTCGGCGCCGGGATGGGCGGCGGCGACGGCCTCGAAGGGACCGGCGTCAACGATCCGGCCTTCGCCGTCCACCAGCAGCCCGCCGTCGGGGATGTCCTTGAGGCGCGCAGGCGCCTCGGGGCTCAGCAGGTGAGCGCGGTAGAGCACGTGTCGATCTCCAAAAGAATGGCCGACCCCAGAAGTCGGCACAAAACAGTGGGAAGATAGCACGGATTCCTTGCGGCCGCCAAGTCCGGCCCCCCGGAGCCCCCTCGGGCGGGGCTCCAAGGTTGCCGCATGATCCATTCACGGCGCTCGGAGAAATCCTCTTCAGGCGACCCATCACCCAATGCCCCAACGCCCTGAAACAGTTAAGAAACTGATCAAACACAGAGATTCTCAGAGGCACAGAGGTCGCCGAGGGCATTTGAGAATCCTGCTCCGACCCATTTCC
>DBME01000039.1 GCA_002298155.1 Holophagaceae bacterium UBA706
CACGGCGCCCTTCCAGCCCGCATGGAGGGCGGCGGCCCAGGGTCGGCCCTGGGCGAGGCCGGCCAGCAGCACGGGAACGCAGTCCGCCACCCGCACGCCGATGGCCACGCCGGGATCCTGCGTCCAGATGCCGTCGGCGTCCTGCACGGCCCCCGAGGCCGCCACCACGCCGCAGCCGTGCACCTGGCGCAGCCTCACCGGGGGCTGGGCGGCCGGGTCGTCCAGGCGCGTCGAGAAGCCCCAGGCGAGGGGGAAGGGCGGCGTCACGGTGGGCAGGAGCATGGCGGATCCGCGGTCAAGGACCTTCTGATTCAGTCCTGGGTCTTCTCGACCACGATGACCATGCGGGTCACCACTGCGGCCAGGGCTCCCACCGCCGCGAAGACCGGCAGCAGCGCCGCGCCCACCACGCCGAGCGTCAGCGGGATCTCCAGGAGGGTGCGGCCGTCCTCGTTCTTGAGGACGATGCGGCGAACGTTGCCGGCGTGGATGATCTCCTTGACCTTGTCCAGGACCTTGCCGCCGTCCAGCTTGAACTCTTCGGTGCGGGGAGGGGTGGGATCGTTCATATGCGCTCCTTGATGAAGGGCTAACGTGGCCAGAGCAGGATGAGCACGCTCACGTCCGTGATGGCCCACGCCGCCAGGCAGCGGTACATTCCCGCCTGATGCTGATCCGGCGTCCAGGACCGCCAGCGGGCCCACCAGGGCAGGAGCACGCCGAGCCACGCCGTCAGGGACACCAGGAGGGGCAGGGGACCGCGCCCCATCTGCAGCGCGCCCCAGGCGAACCAGAGATGGGCCACCAGGGCCGCCCCCGAAGCCAGGCCCAGGCTGGCGGATTCGCCCAGGACGATGGCCAGGGTCCGGTCCCCGCGCCCACGGTCCTCATCGATCTGGTAGAGCTGGGTGGGAGGGTACAGCGCCGCGAAGAGGAACCCGAAACCCACCGCCAGGCTGCGCATGCCCGGCGCCACGGGCAGGCCCGTGAGGCCCCAGCCCGCCAGGGGGGTGAGGGCGCCGAAACCCACGCAGTTGATCAGGGCGTCCCACCCGGCCCGCGCCTTGAGGCGGATGGGGGGCACGGAGTAGAGCACGGACATGACCACGCAGGCCGCGTTGCTCCAGGCGAACACCGGGGGCAGCAGGAAGCCCAGGCCGAGAGAAAGGGCCAGCATGGCCGCGGACACGTGCAGGAGGTGGCGGGGCGGCTTGGGGGGCTGGCGCAGGTAGCCGATGTCCCCCTCGTCCTGGTCGAAGGCGCTGTTGATGGCCAGGGTCCCGCCGTTGAGCAGCGCCACGAAGACGAACCAGCCCAGCAGGGCCGGCTTCCAGGGGGAGTGGAACCCGGTCGCCAGGAAGGTGCCCAGCAGGAAGTGGGCCGTCATGATGGGCCATTCCATGGGGCGGAGATGGAGGATGTAGGGCGTGAGCCGGGGTCCGGCCACCCGTTCCAGGGCGGTCCTTGCGCGAAGGGCGGCCACTAGGCGATCCCCTCCCGGTGGAAGGGCAGGACCTTTTCGGGCGTCTCCGCCGCGGTTTCGCGGGGCTCCACCAGGGTCCCCATGGCCGCCATGAGGTGGGGCACGGAGAAGGTGGTGTCCACGCACATGCGGTGGGGCAGCTCCAGGGGGATGACGTAGCAGGGGACCTCGGGCAGCTTCACGAGACCCTTGAGGAGACGGTCCAAGCAGCTTACCGCGACGATGAGGTCGGGCCGGTACTCCCGGGCCTCGCGGTAGGCCTTGTGGCTGCGGTTGGTGATGCGGCTCTGCCACCCCAGCGTGAGCTGCAGGGGCAGGTAGTCGCCCACGGGGCACAGGCCGCACTCGTAGCAGCTGGAGAGCTCGGTGAGCACGTCGGCCTTGCAGCGGGCCATCTGGATGCAGTGGGGCAGGAGGATGAGGGCCTTGCGCGCCTTGCGGGCCTCGAAGCTCTCGCGCACGCGGTGGTTGTTCCAGGCGCAGAAGGAGAGGATCCAGTCCTCCTCATGGCCGAGCCAGCGGAAGATCGGCCGGAGAAGGTACACCCAGCCCGCATCCCACTTCATGATGGGACCTCGGGCGGCCAGGTAGGCCCGGCCGCGCTTGAAGGTGGGCCACACCTCGCCCAGGCAGGCCATGGCCGCCAGGATCAGCCAGCCCCGGCCCCAGCCGTGGCGCACGGGCTCCAGCAGGGCCAGGCCCATGAGGATGGCGGCCAGACCCAGCGGCACACCCCGCCGCACCGCCAGGAACAGGCGGAACCGCTCGGGGGGAAGGTCGCCGCGGTCCATGCGGTATTATTTACCAACGCTCGCAAGACCCACAAGCTTTTTCAGGTCGTCGTCCTTCCAGCGGATGCCGCCGCCGAAGAAGAAGGTGCGCAGGTCGGCGTTGGCGATGTCCTGCAGGCCGGCCATGGCGTAGAAGCCCTTGTAGAACTGGTAGCTGGTGGAGATGCGGTAGCGGGGATTGGGCTTGTCGGCCCGCTTGGTGAAGTCGTAGGCCACGCCGCCCAGGCGGAAGCGGTCGTTGAAGGCCCGGAACTCGGCCCCCACGCCACCCTTGCCCTCGATGATTCCGGCGGTGAAGACGTAGTTCTCGGCGATGCGCTTGGCGAACTGGGCGGAGACGGTGAAGGTCTGGTCCACGTTCACGCTGCGGGTGGAGGTGACCACCTGGACGGGCTGGCCCGTGATGGGGTCGATCTGGGTGACGGTGTTGCTGGAGACGTTGATCTTGCCATCGGGGGAGGAGGCGAGCTCCAGGGCGTACCAGTGGTCGTGGGCGGGCACGATGTCGATGCCGATGCCCACCTTGGAATCGCCGCGCTTGGTCCAGCGGGCCCCGTTGAGGTCCAGGTTCAGGTCCATGGTGCGGAAGCCGCCCAG
>DBME01000247.1:0-2386 GCA_002298155.1 Holophagaceae bacterium UBA706
ACGTCCTCGTCCGCTTCGCTCCCTGCGGGCGAGCCTTACCATCCCCCCCGGCCGTAGCTTCAGCGACCAAGGTCCAGGTTCCCAGACTGGGAGCGGTTTGAGCTTATTCCGCACGCCTGTTTGGGGGTGGGAAAGGGCCGGATTCGGAGTGGGATCACACACCCGCCGAAACCCACGCCACCATTCCCGTCTGGAAAGGCATCGCCCTTGATCAGGAACCGCCACCTTTGGGCACTGCGGGCACGGCCGGGGTGGGTGGTAAGGATCCCCCGCAGGGAGCGCAGCGNNAACGGTGGGTCAGGGCAAAAGTCTGGGACCCGGGCGATCCAGTAGGCTGCGTGACGCCTGGGAGTCAGGATAGACTGGTCTTCCTTTGAATCTTCCCCGGACGGGCCGACCCCATGAACCATCCCCTGCCTCCTGAAACCAGCGACGCGCCCCTCGCTCCGGGGGAACGGCTCCAAAAGAGCCAGCGCGAAAAGCTGAGCCCCGGGGCCGTGGCCGAGATCCAGGCCATCGCCGCGAAATTCCCCGACAAGATGGCCGGCACCCTGCCCGCCCTCTACATCGCCCAGAAGGAATTCGGCTTCCTGAGCCTGGGGGCCATGAAGGAAGTCGCCGCCGCCCTGGGCGTGCCCGAGGGGCATGTCTACGGCGTGGCCACCTTCTACACCATGTTCCGCAAGGAGCCCGTGGGACGGTACCACTTCGAGGTGTGCACGAACCTCTGCTGCGCCCTCAACGGCGCCGCCCAGCTCCTGGAGAAGGTCATCGAGAAGACCGGCGCCATGCCGGGCCAGGGCCCCTCCAAGGACGGCCTCTGGAGCGTGGAGGAGGTGGAATGCCTGGCCTCCTGCGGAAGCGGCCCCTGCATCCAGATCAACCACGGTGTCTTCGACGAGTTCGTGGACGAGGCCAAGCTTGAGGCCCTCATGGACGCCTGCCGCCGCGGCGAGACCGCCGCCTGGGGAGCCTGACCATGGCCGCCATCCGCACCAAGAGCGACAACCAGCGCTACACCTTCGAGGGTTTCGGCTCCTCCGCGTATCCCAACCTGATGCTCCGCGGCGCCGGCAACCTGGACAACTGGAGGCTGAAGGTCTACCAGGACCAGTGGGAAGGCTACGAGGCCTGCCGCAAGGCCCTGAAGATGGAACCCGCGGCGGTCACCGCCGAGGTCAAGACCTCCGACCTGCGCGGCCGGGGCGGGGCGGGCTTCCGCACCGGGATGAAGTGGGGCTTCATGCCCAAGGACACCCCGGAGCGCACCTACACCCGCTACCTGGTGTGCAACGGCGACGANNCCCCACCAGCTCATCGAGGGGATGATTATCGCCGGCTGGGCCATGCAGTGCCGCACCGGGTTCATCTACCTGCGCGGCGAGTTCTCCTGGCTCATCGACAAGCTCGAGGCCGCCCTGCAGGAAGCGCGGGACGCCGGCTACCTGGGCAAGGACATCCTGGGCACCGGCTGGGACTTCGACATCCTCACCTACCGNNTGCGGCGAGGAGACGGCGCTGCTCAACAGTCTCGAGGGCCGCCGCGGCGAGCCCCGGGTCAAGCCCCCCTTCCCGGCCTCCGTGGGCGCCTTCGGCCAGCCCACCACCGTGAACAACGTCGAGACCCTGGCCGCCGTGCCCCCCATCCTCCGCATGGGCGGCAGCGCCTACGCCCAGCTCGGCACCCCCGGCAACACCGGCACCCGCATCTACGGCCTGTGCGGCCACGTGAAGCGCCCCGGCCTCTACGAGCTCCCCCTGGGCCTGCCCATGGACTTCATCCTCAACGACCTGGGCGGCGGCTCCTCCACCGGTGCGAAGATCAAGGCCGTCATCCCCGGCGGCAGCAGCGCCCCCGTCATGGACGCCAAGGACTTCGACTGCCCCATGGATTTCGACACCGTCCGCGCCCGGGGTTCCATGGCCGGTTCCGGCGGCATGATCGTCATGGANNAGTGCACCCCCTGCCGGGAAGGCTGCAACTGGATGGAGATGATCCTGCACCGCATCGAGCATGGCGAAGGGCGTCCGGGGGATCTGGATCTCCTGGCCAGCCTCCCGCCCCGCATCAACATGCGCACCCTCTGCCCCCTGGGCGACGCGGCCAGCGGGCCGGTGGAATCGTTCCTGGCGAAGTTCAGGCACGAGTTCGAATATCACATCCAGCACAAGGCCTGCATGGCGGGGTCCCATACGATCCTCCCGTCCCTGGCGGCTGCGCACGACTAGGGGGGGCGGAAATCCCGTTTTCCTTTCTTGGTGGGGGGGTTAGACATTCTGGCGCTGACCCGCATTTCCTGCCGGTGGCCCCAGGTCGTTTTGCCCGAATCCTGGAGAATGCGTCTGGCCCATGGGGTTCCGCACCTTTGCGCCGACCCACCGGCAC
>DBME01000247.1:2397-13029 GCA_002298155.1 Holophagaceae bacterium UBA706
CGTTGCCCGGCTCACGGGCATGGGTGTCCGGACCGGGGGGGCGCATCGTTCATCGCCTGGGCGGAACTGCGGGTTTGAGGAAATCTGTCCGTGATACTGGATTACTCCATTGTTAATGGCGAAGCTGTCGGGCGGTTTGAGAACGGTACGGTTTCAATGCCGAGCTACGGCTAACCGGAGGATCCGNNGTGCCGGTGGGTCGGCGCAAAGGAACGGAACCCCATGGGCCGGGTCCTTTTTGGGGGACCTGGGCGAACCGATCGCGGCCACCGGCGGGGAGGGCTTGTAGGGACCGGGCGGTCCAACCCGCAAAAAAATGCATCCCCTGGGGGATGCATTCTCTTCGTGATGAATGCTCCTGGTCAGCCCAGGATGCCGGCAATACAGGCGGACATGAAGTTCGCCAATGTGCCGGCGATCATCGCCTTCAGGCCAAGTCTCGCCAGATCGCCGCGGCGCTCCGGGACCAGGGCGCCGATGCCGCCTACCTGGATGGCGATGCTGCTGAAGTTGGCGAAGCCGCACAGGGCGAAGGTGGAGATGAGCTTGGCCTTGGTGCTGAGTTCGGTGAGGTTGCCCAGGCGGATGTAGGCCACGAACTCGTTGATGACCATGCGCTGGCCCAGGAGGGAACCCACCACTTCGGATTCCTTCCAGGGCACGCCCATGACGAAGGCGAAGGGCCGGAAGGCGTTGCCCAGGATCCATTCCAGGGAGACCGGCGGGGGGAAGATGGCCTTGATCACGCCGTTGAGGAGCGCGATAAGGGCGATGAAGGCGATGAGCATGCCCGCGACGTTGATGGCGAGGTGCAGGCCTTCCGAGGCGCCGCGGGCGGCGGCGTCCAGGACGTTGGCGTCGGTGTTGGGGATGTTCACGGTGATCTCGCCGCTGGTCTCGGGGACGCCCGTCTCGGGCTCCAGGATCTTGGCGATCATGATGGCGCCGGGGGCGGTCATGATGACGGCGGTGAGCAGATGCACCACGTCCACGTGGGCCACCTGGACGTAGGCCACCATGATCGAGCCCGACACGTGGGCCATGCCTGCGGTCATGATGACCATCAGCTCGGACCGGGTGAGGCGGGCCAGGTAGGGGCGGATCGTGAGGGGGGCCTCGGTCTGGCCCATGAGGATGCTGGCGGAGACGCTCAGGCTCTCGGCGCCGCTGACCTTGAGGAAGCGGCTGATGGCGCGGGAGAAGGCCCCCACCACCCACTGCATGGCGCCCACGTAGTAGAGCACCGCAAAGATGCTGGCCACGAAGATGATGGTGGGCAGCACCACGAAGGCGAAGACCATGGGCAGGCTGCCCACGACGTTCTTGTGGCCGTCCACCACCGAGGCGCCCTCGGGGGTCGCCAGGGCGCCGAACACGAAGATCGCGCCCTCCTTGGCGTAGGACATGAGGCCTTCCACCACCAGCCGGGCCTTCTGGAACACCGCGCCCACCAGGTTGCCCCGGAGGACCAGGTAGGTCACGGAGACGCCCACGGTCCACTTGATCCAGCGCGGCTGCACCACGCCCAGACGGCGGTAGGCCATGGGGCTCAGGGCCAGGGCCAGGACACCCCAGCCGGTGTAGGCGGGCCAGGGGGAGATGGTCAGGCCCTGGGAGATGGCGTCGCCCTTGAGGACCATGAGGGCCAGGATCCACTGGAGACCCATGCCCCAGCCGACGGTCTTCCAATGGATCGCCTTGCGGTTGGAGGACAACGCATAGGCAAGCGCGATGAAACAGACAAGTCCAAGAAGCCCTGTAAATCGGACCATATTTCTCCCATTACACGTGTTTTCGGTACTTCAGAAAGGCTTCAGAGCTCCTGGTTCAGCTGTTCCAGGGCCTGCTGCATCTGGAAACGGGCCCGGCCCAGGATCCCGTCGCGGCGCATGACCAGCACCAGCGAACAGTGTTCCTGGCCGCCCATCATCAGGATCCAGTGCTGGTCGGTGCAGAAGGCCACCTGCTCGACTTCGCCCCGGTCGAATTCCTCCACCGCCTGCTGGAGGTGGCGCTTCACGACGTTCCGGTAGGCGCCCAGAAGCGAGAGGGCGTCGTTGGGCACCTCGATGGTGCGCGAGCAGAGGGGGTCCCCGTCCTTGTCGTTGAAGGTCGCCGCGATGGCCTCGGGCACCCGCTCGATCAGATTGTCCAGAATCGCCTGGAAGGACATGGAGGTACTCCCTTTGGGGAACGTGGATTCATGATGCCCGTTCTGCCGGGGGAACGCCACAATGAACCACTGTGCTCACTGGACGAGGGCCATGACCATGATCAGGCAGGCCACGAGGAGCAGGATGGCCGTGACGCCCACCAGGACGACGTGGAGGATCGTGGCCAGCACGCCCTTCCACACGGGGCAGCCATGCCAGGCGGCCAGTGCCCAGCCGCGCAGCACCCAGAAATAGGCGGCCACGGGGAGCAGCAGGATCGCCAGGATCCACCCGACGCCCGGCACGCTGCCCAGGAGTCCGGCCGCGGCGCCCAGCACGCCCACCTGGAGGGCCTCGGCGTCGGCCGACAGGGAGGCCCGGAAGCCCTTCCTGCTCTTGAGTCCGCCCAGCATCCACAGGGCGATGTGATCGAAGGTGGCGTCGTGGACCCAGATGCTCAGCACCGCCAGGGGCGCCAGCAGGACCATCCACGGCAGGAGGCCATGCAGACCCGGCAGGGGGGGCAGCTCGGCCAGGGCCGAGCGGAGCTCCCTGGGGTCCAGGTCCAGGGGCACGGCCTGGAGGATTCCGGTCCAGAACGCACCGTCCGGGTTGACGAGGCGGGCGTAGAGATCCCCGAATTCCAGGTAGCCGATGACCATGCCCAGGAAGGCCACCGGCGCCCGCCAGGCCAGGAGGCCCTTGAGGGACTCCACCAGGGGCGGAGCTTCCGCGGCCCGGTCCCGGAAGGCCTTTTCGGGGTGGCGGGCCCGCTCCCAGAGTCGGGCGAGGGCTTCCATCACCGCTTCAGGAAGAGGGTTTCGAACTCCCTCAGGGCCACGGGGTCCCCTTCGGCCTTGATGGGTTCGTGGAATTCCCGGGGATCCAGCTCGGCGAACTGGCCGAAGGTGGCGATGTTGGCGTTGATGTAGGCGATGAACTCGTCCTGGCGGCGGCGGATGTAGCCCTGGAAGGGCCGGGCGGCGATCCCGAGGATGGCCGAATCCAGGGCCGTCCAGGTCTGGAGGTAGGTCTCGAGCCCGTGGGGCGTCTCCCAGTAGCGGTAGGCCACGGCCATGCGCGCGCTGATGGCGAAGGGCGCCTTGAGGCGGCCGGACTCGGCGCGCCCTTCCACCAGGTAGACCCGGAACCCCGGCCGGACCAGGACGCACCGCAGCCGCCCGGTGAGGCCCTTGGTGTCGTCGATGGACCAGGAGCCGTCGGGGTGCATGAAGGCGTAGAACCGGGGCACGAACTGGCAATAGCGCCACATGGCCGCCCCCAGGTGGGGGTGGTCGAAGAGCTTCTCCATGGTCGCCACCCGCACCCGCACGGGCTGGGTCCGGGTCTGGAAGGCGAAGTCCGCCTTCTTGACGATGGCCTGGGCTTCTTCGCGGTCCATGGCCGCCAGATCGCCGAAGGGGATCTGGGCGCCGAGGACCGTGGAGAGTGCCAGGGAGAGAAAAGTCGAAGCTCGCATGGAGAAACGCTAGCGAATCGCGGCGATTGTGAAAAGAATAATGCTGAACCCCAGGCCCACTTCGCCGTTCCCACAGGATCGCATGCCCAGCCCCCAGCGGAAGATACCCCTCACACCCCTGGACACGCTCCGTGACCTGCTGAGGAACTATTCCGACGCGGACCCGCAGTTCCCCTCCGCCCTGGCCTCCCAGATCCAGTCCATGAAAAAGCAGGCCCTGGCCGAGCTGGGCACGCGCCTGGGCTCCCAGGGGACCCCCCGGGGGCTGCGCAAGGCCATCCTCGCCCAGATCGCCAAGTTCGACTGGCCGGAATGGGTCCCCTGGATCGCCAAGGCCCTCAAGACCGAGCAGGACCTCGGAATCTTCGACGACGGGTGCGCGGCCCTGGGGGTCGTGGGCACCCGCGTGGCCCTCGCCGCCCTGACGACCCTCAAGGGGCTCAGGCCCGAGCCCGACTTCCAGGTGATCCTGGCCCGGGAGCTGGCCCTGTTCCAGAGCCAGCAGGGCCCCGCCTACCACATCAGCCGGCTCATGGAAGGCCAGGGCAACCCCCGCATGGCCACACAGGGCGCCAAGCTCCTGGGGGCCATGGCCGGGGCCCAGGACCTGGGCGCCATCGTGGAGGCCTACCACAACGGCGACGCCCTGACCCAGAAGCTCGTCATCCGCCTCATGGGCGCCCTGGAGGAGCCCGCCGCCACCGGTTTCCTCAAGGCCCTGGCCGAAAGCGCCCGGGAGGACTTCCTGGACCACCAGCTGCTGATGGAGGGTCTGAACCGCCTCCATGTGCTCCAGCGGGCCTCGGTCCAGCCCGAACTCATCCGCCAGGCCGTGGCCCACTTCGGGGCCCGCTACCCCGATACCCAGGGGACGCTGGCCAGCCTCCAGCGCATCGCCGCCCAGGAGGAAGGCAACATCATCCCCTCCCTGGAGGACCTGAGGCCCTGGGCCAAGGGCGTCCACGAGACCTTCCTGCTGGACGCCCTGACCCTGACGGGCGAGGGCAAGGTGGCCCGGTACACGGCCATGCTCTCGGACACCACCCAGGCCACCGAAGCCCGGCTGGGCCAGCTGGTGACCCTGGTGGACCAGGTTTCCGAGGCCCTGGCCTTCAAGGTGGACAGCGGTGAGATCACCCGGGAGGACATCCTCCCGGTCTTCGCGCCCATCCTGCGCAGCCGCGCCGGCGGCGACGGCTTCGTCATCTCCTTCCTGCGCCTGCTGCCCGTCACCCAGACGGACCTCCTGGACGAGCTGCTGAAGGACCCGGACCTGACCCGGCGGGAGAAGTACCTGGACGCCCTGGGCATGCGGGAGGACGACGCCCTGACGCCCTTCTTCCTCAAGGCCATGGAGGATCCCATCGTGGAGGTGGGCCAGCGGGCCATCCACCACCTGGGCAAGCTCCCCTCCAGCTTCCCCGCCCTCATGGCGATGTTCGAGACGGGCCAGCACGACCAGGTGCGCATGGCCATCCGGGTCTTCGGGGAGAACCGGACCCGACTGGCGGCCGAACCGCTCCTGGGCTTCCTGCAGAAGGAGCAGCGCGACGCCCTGGTGGTGGAGGCCGCCGAGGCGCTCACCGCCATCGGCTACCCCGGCAGCGCGCCGGTGCTGCTGGAGCTCCTCCACGACGGCAAGCCCCTCAACCTCCAGATCGCCCTGGCCACCGCCCTCCGTGACCTGGCCACCGCCGAGGCCTCCCTGGGACTCCTGGGCAAGGCCCCCAACCTCAAGCAGGCCCAGGTGCTCATCCTGGCCCTGGAAGGCGCCCTGGCGGCCTTCCCGGGTTTCGACCGGCCCCTGCCCCTGGAATCCCTGCCCGACTTCCTGAAGCTCTTCGAACGGTGCTGCGACGAGCGGGAAGGCGAAGGCCAGCGCCTGCGGGCCATCCTGGCCGTGCAGGACCTGTTCGTCTTCGACCGAGGCGCGTACAACCATCTTAAGGACCGGGTCTCGGACTTCCTCTTCGACATGCGCACCAAGGAGACCTGGGACCGGGAGTCCAACGACCGGGTCGCCGCGGTGGTGAAGGAGCTGGCCCGGCGCGGGGACGGCCTGGGCCTCCTGGCCCAGAAGGAAGCCATCATCCAGAACCACATCCAGAAGATCCCGGACAAGGGACCCAAGCGGGCCGACGGCCTCCTGGCCCTCCGGGAGCTCCTCTCGGACCCCGAGCTGATCATCCGGCCGGAACTGGCGGCCTCCATGGCCGACATGGTGCGGGAACGGATCTCGGCCCCCGGCGCGGAATGGAAGGAGATCGCCCACCTCTGCGAGATCGGCGGCATCACCCGCCAGACCTCGCTCGTGGACCCCATCCGGGAGATCTACCGCACCGCCACGGGCCTGGGCCTCAAGAGCGCCGCTCGCCTGGCCCTTCTTGCGCTGGGTCTTTCCGAATCCGAGCTGAACCGCCGACCGCCTGTTCGCTCCATCCTCCTCCTGGAGCCCAGCGCCTTCTTCCGCAAGCGCCTCGCCCAGGCCCTGGCCAACGGCGAGCGGGAGCTGGAGGAAGCGGGCAGCCGCGAAGAGGCCACGGCCATCCTGGAGCGGCGCACGGTGGATCTGGTGGTCACCGAGAGCAAGGACGCCGCCGGGGACCTGGCCGACTGGCTCGACGAGCTCAAGGGACGGGACCGCTTCCGCTACGCCCTCGTCTCCACCTCCAACCGGGACATCGGGACCCTGCGCCAGTTCCCCTGGGTCATCGGCGCCCTGTTCAAGCCCTACCCCACCGATCAGGTCCTCCAGGCACTTGAAGCATGACCGGGGTAGCCTGTCATCATACGGAAATCCCGAGGCCCCCATGTCCTTCCTAGGAACCAGGTTCCGTCCCATTCCCCTGCTCCTGGCCGCCATGCCGATGCTCACCGCCCAGGACACGGACATGGCCGAGCGCCTGTACCGTTCCGGGGAGCGCGCCTATGCCGCCCACAGCTACGTGGAGGCCCTGGAGACCTGGAACCAGCTGGTCCAGCAGCAGCCCCAGTCGCCCTACGCGGCCCAGGCCCTCCTGGCCCTGGCCCGCCACCAGCTGGACGTGGAGAAGAAGCCGGACGCGGCCATCCCCCTGCTGGAAAAGCTCAAGACCGACTACCTCAAGACCCCTTACGCCGGCGAGGCCATGCTCCTCCTGGGCAGGCTGCGGGCCTCCCGGAGCCACACCCCCGCCGAGATCAAGGAGGCCATGGCCGACTTCCACCGCCTGGTGGACCTCTTCCCGGACCATCCCCTCGTGCAGGCGGCTCGCCTTGAGATCGGCCTCGCCCAGAAGCTCCAGGGCGAATGGGGCCGCGCCCTGCAGTCCTTCACCGAGGCCATGCGCCTCGATCCGGCCTCGCCCATCGCCCGCAAGGCCCAGCTCCAGGCGGCCGAGACCCTCGACATCATGGGCGACCTCACGGGCTGCCTGCGGATGCTCCAGGACCTGCGCAACCGCTTCCCCCAGACCCCCGAGGCCGAGGACGCTGCCTGGCGGATCCAGGTGCGGGCCCAGCAGCGCCTCCTGAAGCCTCCCCTCAAGTCCCTGGGCCCCTGGCCCCAGGGCCGGCAGAAGTGGCTCAAGTCCCCCATCCTCCTGGCCACCGGCCCCGAAGGCGACCTGTACATCTACCAGTCGGACGACGACCGGCCCTACCACCTCAAGGACGGCGCCCTGGTGCCCGCCGGACCCTCCTCCAAGAACGGCAAGGCCCTCCTGGTGCCCGCCTCCGGCACGGCCTGGGTGGTGAGCGGCAAGTTCGGGCTGGTCAAGGAGGAGGTTCCCCAGGTGGCCGCCCCACCCGTGCCCTCGCCCTCGGGCGGCATGCTGGACCCCTGGGGCAACGTCTGGATCTGCGATCCCGGCGCCCCGGCCATCTCCGTGGTGGGAGGGGATGGCGCCGCGCGCGCCGTGCCCGGCGTCCTCGCCCTGGCCCCCCTGCCCACGGGCGGCGCGGTGGCGGCCTCCGACGCGTCCCGGACCCTCAAGTGGCTCGACGCCGCCGGCCAGGTGAAGCTTTCCGTGCCCTACGGCAAGGACCTGCCCGCCACCTTCAAGTACATCGTCGCCCTCACCTCGGATCCCCTGGGCCACGTGGCGGCGCTGGTGGACGGCGACTTCGAGGGCGTCGTCCTGTGGGGGCCCGACGGCGCGGTACTGCGCTCGGCCACCTACAAGTCCCTGGGCATCGCGGGCAAGTTCCGGGGCGTGGCCCTGGACCGTTCCGGAGGCCTCATCCTCGCCGACAAATCCAACGATCTCCTGATCAGGCTGCAATGATGCGACGCCCCCTCCTCCCCCTCGTCCTCCTCCTGGCGCTCCTGCCCCTGCGCGCCCAGGACCCCGCCCTGCGGGAATCCCTCCAGGCCGCCAAGGTCCTCTGGGGCACCCAGGGCGACCGGGACGGCGCCGCCGCCAGGCTCGAGGCGATCCTCGCCGCCCTGGAACCCTCCGCCAAGACCCTGGACGAAGGGTGGACCAAGACCCTCTGCGAGACCTACAACTGGATGGCCGTCCTGGACGACCGCACCGCGGGCAAGAAGGCCCTGGCCGCCAAGCGCCTGGAGAGCCTCCTGGACCTGGACCCGGACTACGAGATCGACCGCACCATCACCAACCCGCGCCTGCAGACCGCCTTCGACGGCCTGCGCACCTCGAAGTTCTGCCGCATCAAGCTGAGCCTCGACCCCGAAGGGGGCACCCTCACCGTGGACGGCAAGGTCAAGCGTTCGGAGCCCGGCTTCCACTACCTGCTGCCCGGACCCCACACCGTGGCCTACGCCCGCGCCGGCTTCCAGCCCCAGGACGCGCGCTTCGAACTGGCCGCCAAGGACACCCGGCCCGTGGACCTCAAGCTCGCGCGCACCTCCTCGGTCATCACCATTTACGCCTCCCCCGTGGGGGCCGAGGTCCTGGTGGACGGCAAGACCCGGGGCGCCACCCGCGGCCAGGTCCCCGTGGACAAGAGCTTCCTGGCCGACCGCGCCGGGGTGAAGCCCGACCAGCTTTCCGAGGGCTTCCGCATCACGGAGCTGACCCCCGGCAAGCACATCCTCGAAGTGCGCCTGCCCTGCTACCGGACCCGCCGGATCGAGATCAGCGAGGCCCTCACCACCCCCTTCGCCGACCATGAGCTGGAGCCCGTCAAGCTCGAGGCCTCCCGCGGGACCCTCACCGTGCAGAGCGCCGCCCCCGGCGGCCAGCTGTTCCTGTCGGGCCTGGACATGGGCCGCGTGCCCGTGCAGGACCTGCAGGTTTGCGCCCAGGCCTACGACCTCCAGGTGAAGTACCCCACCGGCAGCTTCACCCAGCACGTGGAGATCCAGGAAGGCAAGCACCTGACCGTCGTCTCGCGCCCCAAGGCGCGCATCACCTACGCGGGCTTCGAGGGCACGGACGATTTCGCGGGGCGGGACAGGATCCTGGGGCTGCTCTCCACCCTGGGCAACCGCCTGGGCGAAGTGGCCTTCCTCACCGCCGCCAAGGGCGAGTCGCCCAAGGACTGCCTGGCCCGCCTGCGGGCCAGCCGTGAGACGGAGCTGACCCTCGTGGCCCGGCCCGTGCCCGGCAAGCCCATCCACCAGATCGAGCTGGTGCTGGCCACCCTCACCGGCGAGGAGGAACGCGTCACCATCAAGCCTCTGGAGAACGACCCCCTGGGCGCCCTGGTGGCCCGCATGGACCGCGCCGTGACCCTGGTCGAGCCCTGGGCCGGCATCACGCTGCTGGACCTGGCGGACGGAGCCTACGTGCTCCAGGCCGATGCCGCCGCCCAGAAGGCGGGGATCAAGCCCGGGAGGAACCTCCTGGAGGCCGGCGGCAAGCCCGTGGCCACCGTCGCGGACTTCCGGAAGGCCCTGGCCGAGGCCAAGGGCGGGCAGATCACCGTCTCCCAGGGCGAGAACCCGGTCAAGCTCGCCGTGACCCAGATGCCCACGGAGCTCCCCATCAACGCCCAGGACCTCTGCTACCCCCTCGTGCTCTCCGACCTGCGCCTGCGCTACCTGGGCGCCCAGGGGGACGAGGCCGCGCTGCTGCGGCTGGGGCAGGCCTTGGCCCTGATGCATTTCCGCGAGTACGACAAGGCCCTCGAGGTGCTCCGCGACGCCCGCATGGTCAGCGTCCAGGGCGTGAGCCAGGGGACCCTCGACTACTACACCGGCGTCTGTCTCCTGCGCATGGGCAACGTCTACCTCTCCGAAGCCATCCAGTCCTTCAACCAGGCCTTGAAGTATCCCCAGGCCACGCTGTTCGGGCCTGACGGCCCCTTGCTCGCACCGTTGGCAAGGCAGGCCCTCCAGGATCTCCAACCCTGACCACCTTGAAAGGTATTCCATGAACTCCATGCGACGACAGGAACGCGGCGAAGGCAGGATCGGATGCATCCTGACCCTCCTGGTGCTCATCGTGGTGGGCGCCCTGGCCCTCAAGATCGTGCCGGTGCTCTATGCGGACAACGGCCTGGCCAACTATGCCGAGGAGCTCTGCTCCCGCGCCGGCGTGCAGGCGGGCCCCGCCCTGGAGCAGCAGCTGCGCGCCAAGGCGGCCGAGCTTGAGATCCCCGAGGCCCTGGTCAAGGGCGCCATGGTCCTCAGGGTCGAGGGCGACCGCCAGGCGGGCACCTGCCATGTCACGTTGAAGTTCACCCGCAAGATCGATCTCTTTGGCGCCTACACCCTGCCCATCGAAGTGGACAAGACCATCAGCCGGCCGTACATGGACGTGCGCTAGGGATCGTACCGTGGGGGCATGACGCACCCCGAGGAAAGCTACCACCTGATGACCGACGGCAGCGAACCCATGGCCACCGTGCTGCGGGAGCTGGCCCAGGTCGCCCCGTCCCGGCTTCCGGTGCTGCTGCTGGGGCCCACGGGCTGCGGCAAGGAGGTGGCGGCCCGGGACCTGCACCGCCTCTCGGGGCGGGGGGGACCGCTGGTGGCCGTGAACTGCGCCGCCTTCGCCGAGGGCACCCTGGAGTCGGAGCTCTTCGGCCATGTGCGGGGCGCCTTCACCG
>DBME01000247.1:13056-18001 GCA_002298155.1 Holophagaceae bacterium UBA706
CCTCCTCCTGGATGAGGTGGCCGACCTGACGCCGCGGCTGCAGTCCCTCCTCCTGCGCACCCTGCAGGAGGGCGAGGCGCGCCGGGTGGGCAGCGACCGGGTCCGCCGGGTCGACGTGCGGTTCGCGGCGGCCACCAACCGCCCCTTGGCGGACCTGGCCGCGGCCGGGAGCTTCCGGTGGGATCTCCTCTTCCGCCTCCAGGGCGCGGAAGTGTGCATGCCCTCCCTGGAGGCCCGCCGCCACGAATTCCCGTTCCTTGTGCCCCGCCTCGTGGCGGATGTGGCCACCGGCGCGGGCCTGGACCCTCCAAAGCTGGAGGAGGGGCTGGCCCATCTGCTCGCGGACCAGCCCTGGCCGGGCAACTTCCGGCAGCTGCGCCACGCCTTGGAACGGGGAATCTGGCGATGCGGATCGGGTCCGCTGGGGGCGGGGCACGTCCTGCAAACGCCGCGGGTCCCGCCACCTTGCGCCGACTGGCGCCGCGCCACCCGTGCCTTCCAGAGGGAGATGCTCATCTCGGCCCTTGCCCGCAACGGCCACAACGTCACGGCCACCGCCGCGGCCCTGGGCCTGACGCGGCCGGCCCTGTACGCCTCGGCACGCCGCCTGGACGTTGTCCTGGCGGAAGGCCGCACTTCGCCTCCCGGCGGCGGGCCTCAGCCGGGCGCCCCCGACAAAGGTTCCTCGGACCAGTATTCCCCGAAGGTCGCGCCCACATCATAGTGGTAGCTCTCCAAGTGGTGCTTGGGCCACTTCATCTGGATCCGGGGGAAGGACGCGAAGAGGAGTTCACGCCACGCCGCGTCCACCGCCATGGCCTCGTCCCGCCTCGGGGCGGCGTCTACCAGATACTCCAGGGGCGCCGCCGCATGGCGTGCAGCCCGGCCATCCACCCGCGCGAAGTAGAATTGGCCGATGTAGGTTTCGGCGCGGGTCCGGGCATCGTAGTCCGCATTGGGGGCCTCGGGATCAAGGGGAATCCCGAAGAGGGCATTCAGATCCGACCACCAACCCCAGAACACGTGGTCCCTGGGGTGGTAGGGGAAGGTCCTGTAAAGGCCGAGGGTGAAGATCCGGTCCCGGTAGACGCTGCTCATGGGCGCGGGGTTCCGGTGCCGGCACCACCACTGGTACATCCGGTCCAGTTCCCCGGCGGCGATGATCTGGTCACTGCGGAACTTGGCACAATGGGTGCGGGTCTCCACGGAGGCGAGGCCACGGTGGGAGCTCACGATCTGCCGATTGCGGTTTCCGGTGCCCGGATTGGCGATGTCGGGGCCTCGCAGGATGCGGATCCTGGGATGCGCGGGCGCCGCGCCGGGACACGTATCCCAGCAGCTCACGACGATCTCCTGGACCCAGTCCAGGGCCGCCCAGGATTCGGCCATGGGCAGGGTGAAGGGCGCCAGGGCCCCCTGGATGACCAGCGAAACTCTAGGATTCATACTTGTCCCCGGGCAGCGAGGGGTGCTTGACGATGAGCAGCCCGGTGGTCTCCAGGAACTGGACATCGGACCAGTCCCCCGGATCGTAGATGAAGATCTCCCCGGGTCCCATCTCCGTGCCGTCCACCCGGCAGCGGCCGTGGAGGATGACGTTGATCTCGGTGCCCACGCGGTGGGTGTGGGACGTGCCCTGGAAGCCCGCCTCGTAGACGTGCCAGCCCACTTCCACATGGGGATTGGGGAACAGGGAGGGCTCGAACCCCCCCACGAACCAGCCGCCCTTAAACGCCGTTATATGACTTGTTCTCATAGCTCATCGTCTTCCGGATCCGTTCACTGTGCCGCCCGCCCTCGAAGCGGGTCTTCAGGAGAGCCTCAAGGATATCCTCCAGCAGCGCGTCCGTGAGGTTGCGGCTGGGGATGCTGAAGAAGTTGGCGGCGTTGTGGGCCCGGGCCGCCTTGGCGGCCCAGAGGTCGTAGGTCAGCGCAGCCCGGACCCCCATGCACTTGTTGGCCGCCATGTTCACCCCCTGGCCGCTGCGACAGAAGCCCAGGGCGAAATCGCACTGCCCGCGGTTGAGCGCGTTGGCGGCGAGGCGCACATATTCGTTGTAGTCGCAGTCCTTTGCAGTGTAGGTCCCGAAGTCGACGAACTGGATTGCCCGGGCGCGCAGCAGCGCCTTCATGCGCTCCTTGGCTTCATGGCCGGAGTGGTCGGCGCAGAGCGCCACCGGCTTGGCGCCGAATTCGGGCAGCACCACCGACTGGAAGAAGGTCAGCTCCTCCGGCGTGCCGATCACGTGCATCTCCTCCACGGGGCGCGTCAGCACGGTCCGATGCTTGTCCAGGTAGAGGTTGTACATGGGGCTCACGTAGAACTCGTTGTTCACCATGTGGAGCTTGCCCTCGATCATGTGCTGGGCCTGGTGGACGAACTCGCGGCTGGACTTGAAGCAGTACACGCCCACGACGCCATCCTGGGAGATCACCGACTTCTCCGCGATGGCCAGGACCTTGCCCTTGTCGTCGAGCTTCACGTAGCTGTAGGCGGGGTTGTTCGCCTTGAAGGTGAGCAGGAAGCCATCGGCCTCAGCCGGCACCGTGGCCGGATCGAAACGCGGACTGAAGACCACGTCCATGCAGTAGACGATCAACGGCAGCTCGTTCTGCTCCAGGAACTCCGTAGCGAGGAGACAAGTCTCCACGCTGCCGCGGGTGTCCTTCTCGGCGACGACGACCTGGATGTCCTTGCCGAACTTCTGACGCAGGACCTCGTCGATGGAGAAGTTGTTCACGTGGTCCCGGCGGACCACGAAGATCAGGTTGCACTCGTCCATCACGATGCTGCCCATGCTCCAGTCGATGGACTGCCGGTGGTCCACCATCGTCAGGGGCTTGGGCATGGTGTAGCCCTGGTCCGAGAACCGCTTCCCGAGGCCGGCCATTGGGACGAGCAGGTTGTACTTTTTCATCGGGGACTCCTGGGGCGGGCGGTTGCGGGAAGGGGGATCAGGGACGGCCCACGATGCCCTGGGCGACGAGGAGCTGGCTCTCCTGCGTGCACAGCTCCCAGTCCCGATCGGTACGGGGTTTCCGGGTCAGCATCTGGTGCATGAATCGTGCTGCGAGACGGTCGCCGGCTCCCAGGGTCTCCAGGGGATCGGCCACAAGGTGGCGGTTGGGAACCCGCAGGACCCGGCCCTGGATGGCCAGCCGCACCTGGTCGGCCTCGTGGAGGACCACCACGGGGATGCGTTCCCCCAGGCGGCGAAGGGTCACGACGGGATCGCCGAAAAGCTGGGCACAGTTCTCGTCGGACAGGAACAGGACGTCCACGGCCCCCAGGAGCTCGTCCAGATGGGGGGGAGCCGGGGCCTCGGTGAGGCACAGATCCCCCGACACCAGGGGACACAGGCGCTTCAATTCCCGGAGGAAGCCGACGTCCAGGGACGGCAGGAAATCCAGGTAGGCCACATGGCTCCAGTCCCCCGGCCGCGGCGCGAAGCGGGTCTGGCGGTACGAGCCTTCACGGGTGACCTCGAGCTTCTCCAAGGTGCCGTCCTCCCGGCGCCGGAACGTGGCGCTCTGGGTGGCGGCCGAGGCCACCTCCGTGACCGTGGCACCCAGGCGGGCCAGTTCCGTGCGCAGGAATCGCCCGTCCTCGTCCTCGCCCACGCTGGCTTCCAGGTGGACCCGAAGCCCGGCCAGGCCCCCCAGGGCGCGCAGCACATTGCCCGTTCCTCCGGCACGGCGTTCCATGCCCCCCGTGGCCGGATCCTGGATCCGGTCGACGAAGGCGTTCCCGTAGAGGTTAACGGCCCACGTGCTCATCGGAGTCCAGTTCCAGCACCCGGTTCCAGTCCACCGGCGGGAAGCCCATCCGGTGGTAGAGCTCCACCGCGACGCCCCGTCCCCCGGGGGTTGTCAGCCGCTGGGCGACGGCGTCCATGCCCGGCACAGCGTCGGCCGGACAGAAAAGGTACGGGGAGGGGGGTTGTGCCCGGGCCATGGCCACCATGAGGTCCATGTCGAAGTAGTCGTCGCCCACGAAGCCCACCTGGGACCAGTCGGCCAGGCCATGCTCCGCCAGGATCGTCCGGGCCGCGGCGACCTTGTCCAGCTTGCCGTCGGGGTGCTTCGAACTGTAGAAGGGGATCCGCCGCTGGCCCGCCAGGGTGCGGTTCCATTCGTCCCCGGACAGCCAGACCACCTCCACGCCCTGGGCCCTGAACATTTTCATGGCGGTGAAGTCCCGGTCCCCGAAGCGCTTGCCGGAACAGCGGCCCTGCGCGTCGTAGAGCTTGGTTCCATCGGTGAGGACGCCGTCCACATCCAGGATGAGCAGTTTCATTTGGCCCCCCACCGGGCTGACCATTCTTCCACGTGATCCGTGCAGAGCCCGCTCCAGCGGGGGGGCCCGGTCCGGACCCAATCGGGCCAGCGGGTGTCCTCGATCATGACCAGGACGCAGCCGTCCACCAAGTCCTCCGTGCCCGGACCGGCCCAGATCCGACCGTCCGAGGTGAGGGTGAAGGGATCGCCCTCCAGGGCGAAACAGCGGGCGCCCAGAGTGAGCAAATTCTGCAGCGCAGGCAGATCCTTGGCGTGGCACCAGACCCGGGGGTCCGTCAGGAGCGCCAGGGGCGCCTTCTCCTGGGGTCCGTCGTGGCCCAGCCAAAGCTCCCCGCCCTGGCACCGCACGTCGCATTCCACATGGAAGCCAGCCGTCAGGGCTCGCTCCAGGTGGGCGACGGTGTTCTCGAGGGGGCCGCCGGGGCCGCGCAGGTTGCCTCGGTGGGCGATGTAGGTCAGGGGAGGGATCATGGCCGCCTTAGGTGAACAGAGTCCTGGATGCCCGGTGTTTGGCATCCTCAGGGTGCCACTGCCAAGGCCATGCCAAGTTGGCGCCCCGGCGGCGGGCACGGAGGTTTGAAAAACGGTGCCGGTGGGTGCAATAGTTGACCTGAATCTTGCTTCACATGGGAGGGGTGTCGGCGGG
>DBME01000247.1:18021-18551 GCA_002298155.1 Holophagaceae bacterium UBA706
ACCGGCCAGGACGGCAGCTATCTGGCCGAATTCCTCCTGGGCAAGGGCTACGTCGTCCACGGGGTCATCCGCCGGGCCTCCACCTTCAACACCGAGCGGGTCGACCACATCTACCGCGACCCCCACGACGGCCCGAACCTCCACCTGCATTTCGGGGACCTCACGGACAGCTCCTGCCTGCAGAAACTCCTGGAGGACATCCATCCGGATGAGATCTACAACCTGGGAGCCCAGAGCCACGTGCGCGTCAGCTTCGACCAGCCGGAGTACACCGCCGACGTGGTGGGCATGGGCGTCATCCGGCTCTTGGAGGCCCTGCGGGGCTACCAGAAGCATTTCAACAAGCAGGTGCGCATCTACCAGGCCAGCAGCTCGGAGATGTTCGGCAGCGCCCCGCCGCCCCAGAGCGAGGCCACGCCCTTCCACCCCCGCTCCCCCTACGCCTGCGCCAAGGTCTACGCGCACCACCAGATGATCAACTACCGGGAAAGCTACGGGATCTTCGCCTGCAACGGCATCCTTTTCAACCA